>NZ_JAUBSF010000241.1:0-1080 GCF_036704615.1 Microcoleus sp. K4-B3 | reverse complement strand
CCCACTTTTGAGCCACGACTTAATTTGTTTTCGGAGTCGTGGATAGGTATTGATTTTGTCAAGTAACGCTTTGTGATCAATGCGGTCAAAGCATTTGGCAATATCAGCGTCTAGCACATATTTGGCTTTACATTTGATACTGTCAAAAATAGCTCCTATTGCATCGTGACACGACCTACCTGGTCTAAAACCATAGGAGTTTGGCTCAAAACGAGCTTCCCATTCTGGCTCAAGAGCTGCTTTTACAACTGCTTGTAAGGCGCGGTCGTACATAGTGGGTATGCCTAATGGTCTTGACTCATTAGTTCCTAGTTTTGGTATCATTACCCGACGTGTCGGTTGTGATTTGCCAGTTGCTTTGAGTTGACTTACTAGCTTGATTCGCTGCTTCGGAGATAGTAATTTAATACCATCCACACCTGCTGTACGTTGTTAACCTAAGCAGGCAGGTCGCCCTACCTGCTCGGCTCCAGAACCGAACGTGAATATCGCTATTCATTCGGCTCCTCAGTGTGTGACTGTCACCTTTGCTTGTGACATCTCCAATAAGGGAAAACTCCCTCAGCGCGGTTCTGTTTTAGATTGCCCGTGAATTTGGTCGTGGCAATGCAGGTGGACTAATATCAGGTTTTTGTCGGCATTATTTCCACCCTTGGCTCTAGGTTTTAGGTGGTGTTTTTCGATTGAATCACCTGGGTTAAAGTTCAGTCCACATTGGGCGCATCTACCTTTCTGCCGCTTGAGCAGTCTTGCTTTCTGCGGTTCTAGGTATTTGTAATTTTCGCCCATTCTGGCGCTCCAATAAATCGAGTCTCCATCGTAGGGGCTGCGTGTTCCTTGTACCTTTGTCCATCTCAAACCCGCAGGAAATGCGGCATGGAGTAGGAGGTTGAAGGAATCCTGCTCTTTCCTAGAGCTTGCAAAGACCCAATTGTTATTACCGATGGTTCGCCAATATTTTCTGGCAACCCACTTTTTCTCTTTGTTAGGGTGACGGCGTTTCCCAGGGTAAGAGCATCTCAATCATGCTTGACAAAAGCACTTGAGAATTTGCATCATATAGTCATTATTCATCGCAGC
>NZ_JAUBSF010000146.1:0-8665 GCF_036704615.1 Microcoleus sp. K4-B3 | reverse complement strand
TAGACCGAATAGAAGCAATCCTCGCAGCCACCGCAGTGCAGCAGCAGGCAAACACCGAGGCTCTGACCAGGCTGGAAGCTCAGACTTTTGCCAACTCCGAGGCGATCGGGCGGCTGGAAGTTCAAACTCTTGCCAACGCGACAGCCATCGATCGACTGACCGATCGCGTTGACAACATAGCGGTGCGACAGCAGGCAAGCGCCGAACTACTCGATCGTTTGGTAGATCGCGTAGATCGCATGGTTTCAGCGATCCAGAACCATCAAGAAGCGCTGAGGCTACTCCAGCAGCAGCAAAATGAATGGAGGGATCAAATGCGAATCATTCAGACAGAAATTCACGACCTCTGGCAATACCTCAACAACCAGCTCCGCAACCGTGGCAACGGCGGCGGGCAAAACTGACGGCGACTGAATCGATTCTGGATTGATTCAGAATCGATTCAAATCGATTCACTGTCTGGCTGAATCGATTCGATGTTTATCAAAAGTGTCCGAAATTTCGGACACTTTTCAGTAAGCAGAGCTATTGACAAGAAAAACTGTGAAAATTTTTTCACAGTTGCCGACACCTAGATCAACCAGTGTCTCCGTGTAGGGAAATGTAAAAAATTTTTTACACTTTTGAGAAAACCCTCGAAAGTGTCCGAAATTTCGGACACTTTTTGATTAAACGCCGATTATTTTTGCCCTGGCCGAGAGCAAAATCAATCAGCCCTTGATAGGTTTGCTGTCTAACGCTAGACAAATGCTAGCTAAGAACTAGACAAGCGTTAGACAGTAACTAGACAACAACTAGACAGTAACTAGACAAAAGCTAGACACTGTGCTAGTATGTCTAGTACACCGCTAGAGAAGCACTAGACATGACTGATAGATTGCAGCTTAATTTGAGATTGGACGGCAGGCGAGACTTGCTTGAGACTGTCAAGCAAGTCTCAGCCAGCGAAGGTTTGAGCGTCAACGCCTGGGTAATTAAGACATTGGAGCGCGCCACATCAGATCGAGGCTCGATCGCAACGCCAGGGTCGATCGCGACACAAGAACAGGAAGCGCCGAAAGACTCAGCACCGCTAGACATCGAATTAGCACTAGACAATTTACTAGACAAAAAGCTAGACACTCTGCTAGCGTCTAAGTTGGCAAACTTTGAGGAACGGCTGGGAAAATTGAGAGCCTGAGCGATGGCAACGATGAATCGCTCAGGCTTGAACTGCAGGCTGATGTAGGTTGGATAGAGCAAGAATTGAATGAGGTTCGCGGCGATTGTAGGATGCTCAAAGAGGAACGTGACGAAGCCCGCGCGAAACTAGAATCCAGTACCCATATCACCAATGAACTCCGAGAGGAAGTGCAGCAACTTCGATCGCAACTTGCGACAGAACGCGCCTCGCGGGAAGAATTGCAGAAAGAGTTTGACAACCTCAATAAACAATATCTAGACAAGGTTTTTGTAGCTGAGGCGCTGCCAGATAAAAAATCAGCCACTGCCAGCGAGTTACCGGAAGCGGCCGACTTGCTCAACCAGTTAAAAGCCAAGCGTAAAAAGTCCAGCGTATCGCTCGCAGATGTGGAGGCGATTTTAGAGATGATTGAAGAGTCCTGAGACGACACATCTCAAAGGTGTTAGGAATAATCCCCGGTTTATACCGGGGATTTACTGGGATTCAACACCAGGGCGTGCGAAAACTTTACAATTACTACTGCGGAGCCATCAGTCCTCCCAAAATCCCTCAAAGCGCTGCGGAGCTAACTGCGTGTAACGGACTGTGTGGTGGATGTTGGCGTGTCCCAGATAATCTTGAATCGCCCTGGTGTCGATGCCCTTGGCTGCCAAATAGTACCCGCAACCGTGCCGGAGCATATGTGGATGCACCGGGAATTGAAGCTGTGCTCCTTCTCCTGACTTGCGGATCATCTTCCTAGCCGCGTCCGCACTCATCGGTCCGCCTCGCTCCGAAACGAATAGGTAGGGCGAGTCGGGAAAATCTCGCTGCAACTGTCTGAGCGATCGCATTTCCTCCCCCGACAGCGGATGAACTGACGGACGCGAACCCTTCAACCTTCGGACGTGAATGTGAGCCGTCTTGAAATTGATCTGCTGCCAGCGCAAGTTCACCAGCTCCGATATCCGCAGCCCGTGCCTGTAGCCCATCAAAATTAGCGTGGCATCCCGATGGCCCCAGCGGCCTTTCTTAGCGGCCTTGATCATCGCCTCCACTTCATCCTCAAACAAATACTCCCGATCGCGAACTTCCAAGTATGTCCTCCTGTTGGAGCTAGTTTTTGGGGGCGGTGAAACAGACTCTCTAACTTTCAGAAGTCGAGGGCCGCGAGTAGGGAACGGGATGACAGTCATTAGAGCACCTAAATCAGTGCCAACATTCTAACTATTGAGATAGATGTTAGAAAGTCTGTCCCCTAGTGATCGGAGCTAGTTTGCAAACGATCGGAGTTGGTCGGCCAATGATCGACGATCGTTCCACCCTAAGCATGGTTCGCCCTGATAACTGATACTGATGACTGATTTTTAAAGTGGTGGTGGTACATCTTCAATAAATAGCCGCCGCTTGTACCGCACCCCACACAACAGCTTTTTAGCCAGTAAGCGCTTAATCTGCGAAAGCGAAACAAAGTATTTCCTCTCATAGGCTTTAGCGGGGATGCACTTGGGCGGGTCTACGGGTGCGCCCGCCGACCTGTAAACTACTCCGACTTTGGGTTTTCCTGTGGGCATAATTTTCCTCGAATTTGGTTAACCAGCCTCTACCACATCGCCTATAGGCGACGAGTGAGTCTTTGGAGAGAAACGCTTGACAGACAAGGGTTTTGCTAAGCGGTCTCTACGACGTGGGCATTAACATCCACGAGTGAGTTTTTCCAGAGAATAAGGGGTGATTTTTGTCCGAAATCTCGGACGGATTTTGGCTCAAAAATCACCCTCGTTTACCTAGCCAGTCTCTACGTCATCGACCTTATACATCGACGAGTGAGTTTTTGGCGGGAAACGCAGACTGGGAAAGGGTTTCAGAAAAAGCAATTTTTGGGTTATTTTGCTGCTTTCTGACTGAGCTTTTATGCTTATTTTGTGGTTATACCGGGTATCACCTAACCCGGTAAGTCGCGGCCGGGAGGCAGGCCCTAAGCCAGCCCCCTCTCGGCGCACGTTGATCAGTTAATCTGTGATCTGTCAATCGGTTAAAAAGGCGGTTTAGAACCTTTTTAATCCTTACTGCTGAGCCATGATCATTTTTGCTTTTCCTTGTCCCGGTTTTTTAGCCCACAAGATTTCAAATCTCCATCTATCTCTTTCTCCAGAAAAGAAGAGACTGATAAAAGAAACTTATTGTCTAAATCCCCCGGCGAGCTCGATTTGACGCATAATGCCTGCTTATCAATCGCGGCCTGAATGCGACCTCTTTGCCGCCTTCCTGACACGAGACGATGATTTATGGCATAGATATTGCAATGAGGCTTCCACCACTCCCCAAACATCGAAACTAAGCCGTCCTGTTGGCAAAGTTTCGCGGGCATATTTTTAAGGAGCGGTAGGTGTTCCATCACTTGCGTTTTAACCAGGGGCGGCAACTCCTTACGAAAACCTCGCACTGGAGAGGCCGCTAACCTGGATCTGTTTGAAAGATGGCGGCTCGCTGTCGAGGGAGAAATTTCCCTCGCCTCTGCGATCGCCTTTTGACTTCCGCCGTAGCAGCGGAAACCCGGCTTAACATAAGTGAACCGATCGCTCCTTGCAATTACCTGTGCCGGTTTTTCACTGGGATGCAGGAGAGCGGTCGGCGCAATTAGCTGCGTCGGTTGCTGAAGGTCGGAACCCTCAGCTTTTTTTATTTGCTGCAGCTCTTCTTGCCGTTGCCGGTAGAGGGCTGCACGTTGCAAATGCTGTGTTTCCACTTCTGTAGCGAGGATGTGGATATTAGCTAAATCGTCAATCTCGACGGCGGCGATCGGGCCGAGTTTCTCTAGGTCGGTAAGAGCGATCGCTTTTTCGAGGCTCGTGTAAAAAACTTTAACCCAGTCTCCCGTCTTTTTATAGTTGCGGATTAGCCCGGACTTCTTGGCTTTACGCAAATATCCTAGGATGGTCTTGGGGTCGCGATTTAAAATTATGGATGCTGCTGTGAGGGTAAATTTACCTATTCCGCATCCCTTGGACTGGTCACTATGCTTCCAGCGCGAGATGTCGAAGCGACGCGCAAGCAACCAGATACTCATTTGACGGCCGAAGTGCTTGAACAATTGTACTGGAAAGCGAACTAAATCCAGCTTCTCAACACCGGCATACTCGCTATGCCAATTCTCGCAGAGCTCGATCAGCCATTCCGGCGCTGGTAGTGGGGGAATGTCGAGCGGATTGTTGAGCCAAATATAAGGTTTTTTTGTCGCCGGGTGCAGGCTTGGTGGCAGCACGCTCTGTCTTCCGTGCCAGTGAAACTCCAGACGCTCTTCTTTGCCGTCATCACCGATAACCTCGGTGGGAATTGGTAGATTGCGTAAGCGATGCCAGTTAGCCTCTGGCACTGAAAACAGGCATTGCTTTCTGCCAGCGCGGCCGCTTGTCCACGCGGTTGTCTCTGAGAAAATGTCGAGGCTGTTGCTGCCTGCTAACTCGGCTAACTTTTTGGCGGCTGATGGCCCATCAAAATCTACTGCCAGTAGCCCGTTGCCCGTCTTCAAGCCGAAGCCCGTTGCCTTGCCGCTTTCGAGCTCGGTGACGATTTCTGAATGATCGAACTGCTTGTTTACCCAATCTTTGACAACGGGTCTCTTCTCCACTACTGGCACCAGCGGCCAATTGTGGGGGATAGTCTCAAATACTTGACTAAATTTACGGGGATTGTGTAGTATGTTAGGGATAAGGTTTCCTCTGTTAGTGAGAAAAAACCGTTAAACCTAGTCGCAGAGGCGCTTATTAACCAAAAACCTATTTAATGTGAGGTATACAAAGTGAGATATCCTGAAATGGATTAGATCGCTCTTTGAATTGACATTTTCGGTAGTTCGGCTAATATATTTTTGTCTTTTTGAAATCGATTACTATCGATTGGTTTTCCGCGCCTCTGCAAAAGGTTAGCGGATTTTTTTTTGCTGTGTTGAAAACATTTGCTACATTGTCTCATTTTTGTGCTATTTGTCAATATTTGGCTAATAGCAAGAGATTCAGCAAATCAATACTAGCGTAGTCATTCCAAAAGGAGCTGGGGGCAAGTTATTATTGAGACTTTTTTGGGAATTGAAAATAGGTAAAATTACGACTATCGCCCTACAAGGCGGAAGTTATAGCTTTACAATCCCTGCCCTGAGAGGGTTTGCAAAATCCTTTGTTCACAGATGGCGACCACATTACACTCAATAGTAAGTTGACTTTTTCTTCTATCCTCCCGACTCCAAAGGTTCCGCACCAACCGCACCAACCGCACCAACAACCGCACCATCGCCCGCACCATTACTGAACAAGGCTTTCAGCGATTCGCACCAACCGCACCAACTAGAGAATCGACGGCAAGTTTGGGCGGTTGATCAAGTGCCCGTAGGTTGTGGCAACCATCCGAGTATCGGAGTGTCCGAGCAAATAAGCGACGCCCGTTAGCGGACATCCCTGTTCGATCGCGTGGCTTGCGAAACTGTGCCGGATGATGTGCGGTCGGCGGTAGGGAATATTTGCAGCACTCAGCACTTTTTTCCAACGATCGCGAAAGTTGTTTGCATCTATGTGGCTCCTGCCAGTGGGATTGAGGAAAACTAAATCTTCAGAATTTTTGCTGGCAGCAGAAAGTTGCTCAAGAATTTTTGCCAGCTCGGAATTGATTTTCAAGAACCGAACACTACCCGTCTTTGTTGACTTCCGCACCCGTTCATAACCGTTGCCATCTTTGCGCTGAGTCAGGGACTCGCAAATGCAAATTTCCCCGCGCTCCAAATTTACGTGACTCCAACGCAGTCCGATCGTCTCGCTGAGCCGACAGCCGGATAAAAACAGGAACTTTGCAAAAGGAGCCCAGGCCGGATAACTTTTCTCGAATCCTGCGACGATTGTGGCGGCTTCTTCCTTGCTGAACGGCTTGATAATTTCCTTGCTTCCCTTGCGATTTCTGACCTTAAGCCAAGGATTGAGTAGAATTAAACCCTCACTTTTTGCCCAGTCGCCACAGCTTTTGAGGTATCCCAATTTTTTGTTAAAAGTGGTAGCAGCAACTTCCATCTGAACAAACCAAGTAACGTCACCGCTGCACGGATTAGCTTTCACAATTTGACGGCGCAATGTGGCATAGTGGTCGGCTTTTGTGTGCGCTGGTAGGTCTAAGTCCGCAACCCAGGCGTCCCAAATTTCCAAGAGCGGAGGACTCTTTTCTCTTTTGTTTTGCTGCAATTGTTGTGACAGTTGCGTCAGTAAATCGTTGAGTTCTGGAGTAATAGTTTGCATCTGTGGAGAATGTGTTTTGCTCGTGTTTTGGGGTGTGGTGGAGACTGAAAGAAATTACTTCGTCTGAAGCACTTCTTACTTCTTGTAAAAGGCAAAAATGCTGATTAAAGCCTTCGTTCGCACAACTTTTGGAAGTAGTGCTGGAAGTTGTGAAGTAATCGCGCAAGTGTTGCTATTGCGTACTTCTGGCACTTCCAATGCACTTCCAATAGCACTTCGATCACTTCGCCCTGGGCAGTAGTACGCGAAGTTACTTCTACTTCTGCTTCCTGGATTTTGTAAGGGTTGGAAGTGGTGGAGAAGTGGTGGAGAAGTGGTGGAGAAGTGGTGGAGAAGTGGTGGAGTTTTAACCACCACTCCACTCGCTTTTATCCCTACACCAACCTGAGCTTAGCTCCAACTTCATGTGAGGTAAGATGCCTGTCAAAGCATGGATAATTCATTTCAGATCCTGCCCCTGCTATCCAGTTGATGAGATACTCCCACCGCTTTTTATGCGGATGCCAGCAGATGCCTACTACTTCGCCTATTTCGCAGTGCTTTGTCTCAAACTCGTCAATCCACTCATCAGCTACCATGTCACCGATATGAAACGGCGGTGCAGGGTATTTGTTAGGTAGTTTGATTGTGGTCGGCTGACGGCGTAGGGCTAGGGCGGGCAGCGGAAGAACTGATGCTGTTTTGTGAAAGAAGTTTCGACGGGAAAATATTGATTTCTGCGATCGTTCTTCAAGCATGACTTGCACTCCTGAACCCATCGCCAGGCATCAAGGTTTCATCAAAAACTGGATACATCCAATCGGCCGCATCTCCCCCAGTCCAATTGATGAGATACTCCCAGCGCTTTTTCTGCGGATGCCAGCAAACTCCCATTACCTCGCCAACTTCGTCCTCAATTTCTTCGATTTCTTCATCTTTGATTTCTTCAAACCAAGGGCTGACTATTTTGTCGCCAATCCTAAAGGCTGGGGCAGGATAGGGGTATTTCTTTTTAGCCGGGTCGGTGAGTGGCTTGACTCCAAGTAGCAAAGCGACCGACGCTGCTTTCTGCAAGAGTTCGCGCCGGGGGACTGTAGAGTGCGATCGCTCTTCAAGCGCTTGCAATGTTGCCTGATTTTCGGACATGATAAGTTGCTCCTTGCCAGGTGACGCTGGCGTAGGTTGAAGTCGTCTCAAGGCTGAGGTCTCAACTCAGCTTTGAGGCGCGTTTTATTTTTGTGGATTCTCGGCGGCTCCGCTGGTTCTAGATAGCGCCTCTTCTACTAGATTTAGCGAGTTTACGGACTGAGGCTTTTGAAAGCTGTACCCACAATAGCATATGTATGCCCTTTTTACAACATGAGGTACAATAGTAGTTACACGCTCAGGAGATAATAGGGGTAACAAGTACCATGACTGTTTTGCCATCAATGCCGGAGAAACGACAGGGACAAGATGTTATCAGGCTGTTCTTAGATGAGCGGTTGAAAGAAAAGTTCAAGAGGGTCTGCTCTATCAAGGGAACCAGCATGACTGAGGAGATCGTGCGTTTTATTGAAAACAGCGTAGAGAAAAACGAAGAATTGTTGAGCCTAATAGACAAACAGCTAGGAGGTGAGGGGTGAATCCAGTAACAGTTGACCCTTTGACACTCCCGTCGCTCCCATTAGCCAACCGCTCAGCTCTACCTCCTTGTCCAGCCGTCTACTTCGCACTGGAAGGCGATCACGTTTTGTACGTCGGCAGAAGTGTCAACCTAAAGCAGCGTTGGATGACCCATCGCCGCTACAGCCAACTAAAAGGATTTAACAACGTCCGCATCGCTTGGCTGGAGTGCAGTGACTCTAGCCTATTGCCAGAAATTGAGGTGGCGCTGATTGAATATTTCCGACCATCTCTAAATGGTGAATTAATACCACTGCCAGCAAAAAATCTCAAAGGCATCATGACCTATGTCAGGCCGGAAGTATATGACAAGCTCAAGCTTTTAGCCGAAAAGGATGAGAGAAGCATCAGTAATTTAGCGGCTAAAGTTTTGTCTGACTGGATTGAGGAACGATCTATCAACAATTCCAAAACAATAACTACAGATGAACAACATTTGGCAGCCAGTAAAGAGGCATGAATCGCATAACACAGGTGAATTGAGATGAACTCAGGCGATCGGCTAGACCGAATAGAAGCAATCCTCGCAGCCACCGCAGTGCAGCAGCAGGCAAACACCGAGGCTCTGACCAGGCTGGAA
>NZ_JAUBSF010000240.1:0-1108 GCF_036704615.1 Microcoleus sp. K4-B3 | reverse complement strand
TTGTCCGATACCTGTAAGTAGACGACACCAATCTCAAGTAAGCATTATTTTACCACTCTGTCAATGCGTAAGTCCTAATTTCTTGAGATGCCTTGGAATAAGATAACAGGGCTACTTGTCGCAGACAGCATTTCTCAAAAAAAGGTGCCAAGCGAGTCGATGTTTTGAGATTTAATTTTTCTGCTTGTTTTTCGGTAATTTTTAACTCACCCACACAGCTTTTTACTGTTCGGGGGCGTCCTTTGTCTGTTCCCGTGGTTTCTTTGATAAAAAAAAAGCAACTTCGGGTCCCACTATCTCTATCCATTGTTTTCTCAGGTGCCCTTCTATTGTTTCCAGGCTCTCTAATGCCTCGGGGGGAGTGTTTTTGTATAAAATTTTGGCGATTTCAGCAGTATGAGCTTGTAAACGTGCTTGTTCGTCAGGCGTCATTTTGATTCCCTCAAAATTATTTATTGACTATTGTAACTCTTGAGACACTCTATTCTTCAGTTGCTATAAAATGGCTTATTGACTCTAAAACATATTTTTTCGGGAAGCTAAGTGTCGGTTTTCCAAAAAAACAGTACAATATATCATACTTTTGTTTACTTGCAAAATCGGGATGCTCCCGTATCTTGAGCCGCTTCAAACTCATCACAATTAGACTGGCTTTGCATCCATTCTACTACAGAAGCTAAGTTATTTAGGATAATTGATAGTGCATTTTGACGCTCTACTGGATTATCCCAGTTTAAATTATAGGCCGTTTTTAAGCTGGAACTATTCAAGATGGGTGCACCGACTTCCGAGGCAATTTCTGCTAGCTCCCGCCCCTGCACAGCACGGGCGATCGCACTCACTGCCTTACGCAAAGCATGACCCAATAGATTATATGTATCTTCGACTTTACCCGCTCCCCATAACGGGGAAGAATTATCGGCCGCTTTAAGTTGAGATGAGCCAAATCCACCTTTTTGTTTGGCAATTTCTACGGTGCGGTCAATTAAACGTTGGTCGAGTTCTTTTTTAATTAATACCAATTCACTATGAACAATACTCCGGACAGTTTTTAAAGAGGAATGCTTACGCAATAAAATAGAGAAGTGAAAAAAGTGAGTGCAATCGG
>NZ_JAUBSF010000239.1:0-1109 GCF_036704615.1 Microcoleus sp. K4-B3 | reverse complement strand
GACTCACGTCATCGTCATCTTTCTACAGCAAGGCTTTTAGACCAGGCTCGGCAGTCACGCCAGACAGGGCTAGCCCTCTCATCCCTAAAAGCGCGGTGGAAGCGGCGATAAAGTTTGTCAAATTTAGCTCTGACCAAATTGCCAGCCTCTACGCTGAGTTTTCTGAGCGCAAAGCTTTAGCCCCTAGCTTGGCAAAAATTGTTCTGCTGGCTGAGAAGAAGGGCGGGACGCTTTCTACCCGCGAAGCTCAACTTGCTTTTCCTTTCAAGCATCGACCCTCGGCTCAACGTACCAAAGAGTTGTTTGAAGAACTTGAGGCCATGAATTTTGGGGTAGTGACTACAGTCAAAAAAACAATTTCATTTTCTTTGACTACGACTACAGTGACTACAGTAGCCTCAAACCCTTACACAGAGAGCTTTGTAGGTGACTGCAGTGAGCATTTAACCATGACTACAATGACTACAGTAAATAAAACTACTGTAGTCAATTGTGGTCACACTGTAGTCAACGGTAGACTACAGTCAGAAGCCTTGCCCGATAAGGCACTAGAGCCTACTGTAGTCACTGTAGTCACAAATTCTGCACCTTCTGAAAAAACAGAAGATCCATTGCTGAGTTCTGAACCTACTCGGCCCCTAAAATCGGTCGCCATACCAAAAGACCAGAAAACCTTTGAGGTAGGCGATCGGGTTGTGGTTGCCTATGACGGCGGCTCTTTTTATGAAGGTGCTAAGGGTAAGGTAATTAAGGTGCGGGGCGATGATGTGACTGTTGATTTTGACAAGCGGGTACGGAATATGGACTTTGCCACTTTTGAGCTCACCAGCACTAAATTGATGAAAATATGACACATGGTGTCGGTATCAATTGCGCTAGTTGTAGGCAGACTTTTAAGGGAACTTGATGGAAGCAAGCGATGACCAAAAAACACAAAAACAAATTTAATGAATCAAATGACTTCTGTGTCGCGACAGAAGCTGCCTTTGAGCTTGTTCGGCAAGCAATAGCCGTAAAGCGTAAGAAAGGTGAGTAAGCTGTCAAACATCTAAACTGCATTAACTAAGTTACCTTTACTTTTTATTTTTCGGTTCCATTTCATAATTAGT
>NZ_JAUBSF010000009.1:0-125891 GCF_036704615.1 Microcoleus sp. K4-B3 | reverse complement strand
GCTGCCTATCTTTTTTTACCACAAGTTGGCTCAATCCTTACTAACTATGGGTTTGGGGCGGGTTGTCACCCCCCCAGAATTTGGAGCGGTATATAATGCACTGTCAGCTACCATTAAACTGTCGAGATTTAATTTTTTTTTAAAGTCTTGACAGATTGAGGCGAATATGGAATTATCTGATTCGTTTCCTGAAGCTACTCGTAAAAATAGTGGCACATCTCCATCTCCACTACAAATTAGGTCTAAAATAAATTGTTTTAAGTCGGGACGATGGTCACGAGAGTAGCCGTAGGTAATTTGAATTGGTATTGGGGATGTTTGATGGTTGATTGATGAATTATCTAACTGATTGCTATCCATTTCTGTTTTAGCAAAAGATACTGATGGCAATTCTTGTTCATATTTGCCATGTAGATGAAATGAACTTGAGTCGAGGTGAGATGTGTCGGTATTTATCTCGAATTTTTGAGCTGCTGACAGGGCAATGGTTGTAAATATTTCTGTAATTACGGCTATTTATAATTTATCTAATACTCTTCCTAAGCGGTCATCATTTAAATGTGATGCTTGAATCCCTGCTCCAAGTAAATGTTCTGTTGCTTTCCCTTCAAAAAATTTAGAAAATAAGTATAATGGGGCGGAAACCATCCCTAATCCATTGATGATCATGGCTTTAACTACCAGGCCGGGACTGACTATCTCACCCGGTTGTTCGCCTACTAATTCATTGATTTTTTCAACAATTCCTATTTCATCAACTAGACCGGCTATCAAGCCCAGATGATCTAGGTTTTCTACTTTTATCTGGGATGCTTTCTGCATGGGCTGCTGAATCCTGATTTAAGCGTTTATCGCGATTGCTAGTTTACACTGTTTTTGGTGATTATTGGCTATGGTTGCGAGCGCAATTAACGCATTTTCGTCATCAATCAGGTTACGAATACGCCATAAACTTCGTTTTCTACCGCTCGCCATTTTAACTCGTATCAGATTTAACTCATGCCTTCACTTCTCTTGTCAGAAATTTTCAGCCCTCATGATTGGAGTGTGACCAAAATTATTGAGTATTTTTACTCACCCTTGTCTCGGGTGATTCACTTTTACCCCCTCAATCCGACTATGTGCCAGTTTGGGGTGCGGAATGTGGGTTATAAGTATGAGGATGTGGCGATGCGGAGATTTTATACAAGAACTAATCGCAGACTCGTCTGATGCGTTAAAGTCGGCTCTTGAGTTCTCCCTAAAAATAAAATGGCCCCACCGCTGAAGGGCTGTAGGGCGCAAGGACAGTTAAACGCTAACTTGATTGTCGGGAAATTTAGCATCGATGCTATCCTCCTATGTGACGATTTTACGATCGTCCATTCACTCATCAACTCTCCCGTATCAAAAAATGTAACCCAGCACCGATCGAATTCAACCTGTCCTATTCTAAAAACAATACCTCATGCATTCTGACGAGCAGCTCCCTGAAGCTGCTTTTTTATTGCGATCGAGTTTTTGGCTGCCCGACTTGCGGGATTTTGGGAATAAGATTTTGAGCAATAGTCGCTACACCTCAAATACTGCGATAGCGGTTTTCAGTTCCACTCCAGGTTCCTCGGTAATTGGTAATTGAGAATTGGTAATTTGTAACGCGCAACAGGGAGTCGGCTATTGACAAGCTGTACCTCACCAGGCTTGAAAACTGCTATGATTGCGCCGCGGAACGGGGCATTAATCCGGGGGTGGGGGGTAAAAAAAATGAGCTGTATTTATTGATGGGCGCTCTGATAGTTTTCGGCTAAATATCCGTTGCGAGTTGTAGAATTTGATTTGGTGAATTGCGCATTCCCAATTAAGAGAATACGAGCCTGCCTGTTTTTAAGCAAAACTCGATCGCTCCACCCAACCCCACACCTGCTAAAGAAATGGTAGTTAATACTGCAAAAGCCCGCCAATTTTTCCAACCACACATTTGAATATCGAGTCTTGCCAAAGCTGCGGCTGAAATCAAGAGTAAACAAGTAGCAAAAAGGTGCATCCAGGCAAAAACTACCACTGCCACAAAAGCTCCTACAATAATAGAAAGAAAAGCACCGATATCACTCGAAAACCACGCCCTAATTAAGGCTTTTGTGTTTCTCATCGGGAACGACAAGGCGATAGCCAACACTAAAATTGAAGCTATGGCTAAAAACCAAGTCTGGTGCGGGGGAACATCAAACTCAGATAATTTCCAGCCCAAGGTGAAATAAGTAACAAAAAGTAGAGTTAGGGAAACCCAAGAGGTTTTTTTCATCCGATGGCAAAATTATGGAAACCAGGAAAAAAAGATGACGATCCCGATGAGTTTGTAAAGGGCCTAGAGGTTAGTAGAAATAGCTTGCACCGGACAAGTAGGGATGCACTGCTCGCACACGATACACCGCGATCGAGCAAAACTTAGTTTAAAGCTTTCTGGGTCAAGGGTCAAGGCTTCTGTCGGGCAAACCCCCGTACACAAACCGCAGTGAACGCAGATATCTTCGTCTATGAGTATTTCCCGGCTGGCTAGGGAAACGCCGATGTTTTGCGATCGCATCCAGTCGATCGCCGCTTCTAGTTGGTCGATGTCCCCTGATAACTCTAGCACCAGTTTGCCCACTTGGTTCGGAGCCACCTGAGCGCGGATAATGTTGGCTGCAACATTAAAATCCTTTGCCAGTCGATAGGTGACAGGCATTTGGATCGATCGTTGGGGAAACGTCAGTGTTACCCGTTTTTTCACCCTGCAAGTCCTCGATAATTTACAAACAATCTTTGTTATCTTATGTTTTAGCGCACTTGGTCTAATTACTGGGCTTAGTAAAAATTTTTATAAGATGCGTCTGATTATCTCAAAATGTGGTATAATTTGAATCTATTATTTAAAATAAAAACATAGAAATAAAACCGCAATCTATTATATGACCCAGAATTCTCCCAACTCAACTGCTGCCCCCGCACCCAAAAATCCCGATACAAAAGTCGCTACGCGCATCAGAAACTTAACGATCGTGTTAGCAGCGATCGCCCTTTCAGTATCTATCTTCTTGGGGCTGCGAACTCAAACGCCGTCAAGCAGTCTCACTGAAATGGCAAAAGCTTCGACGCCATTAGAAACAGCTTTGGTAAACGGCAAACCCACACTCATGGAATTTTATGCTAATTGGTGCGGTAGCTGTCAGGCAATGGCTAACGATCTGAGCGAAATCAAACAGAAATACGCCGAACCGCTGAATTTTGTAATGCTAAATGTAGACAATGACAAATGGCTGCCAGAAATCACCAAATATCGAGTAGACGGCATTCCGCACTTTGTTTATTTGAACGATAAAGGCAGTGCCGTTGCTGAAACGATGGGCGAAATGCCGCGCACTATTATGGAAGCTAACTTAGAAGCTTTAATAGCAGGAAAACCTCTGCCACACGTCCAAGCAGCAGGTCAAGTCTCTAATTTTACTCCCCCCACAGGGCCTGTGAAAACAAGTAGTTCCGACCCCCGCGCTCACGGCAGTCAAGTACAGTAGTCATCAGTCAAAAGTCAGCAGTCATTAGTCATGAAGTGCGGTTTGACGGTAAAAATGGTGGTGTATACTCAGCAAGGTCAGAAACCAGAAACCCTGCTGGGTATATAAGCAACGGGAGGATCGGGTTTTATGACTGGTTCAGGACACTGATAGTGGATAGTAATGCGCGATCGGTTAATGTGTATGTCAACTTCGCAGAAACGACTCAGAAGTAAGATTAAACCCCAAACCAAGACACCAAAAAAAAATAATTTTAAAACGTCAAAAAAAAGGTTAATAAAAAAAACTAAAATTTTCCATTTATTTCGCACCCAAAAATACAAACATTTACATCTGATTCTTAATAAAAATATCCAAATATCATCACAAATTTCTTTGAGCCTGCGATTGCCCATAGCATTCTCCATTTAGCATGATTCTTACTCCCTCAGTAAGCTTTACAGAGCTTTAGGCGCTCTAGCTGCTGTTATAAGCCTAAGCCGTAAGCCAATATTTTACCGGAATTAGGGCTATTTTAAAAGTACGGTTAGAGATTGTGCTGAGTATAAACCCATTTGCGCGATCGACTACCTCTAAAGGAATATTAAAAAAAATATTTTTCAGAATTTATTAACATTTATTATAGTAATTGTAAGGTGCCTAGCCTAAATATTCTCTGATTCTCCCGAGACATTGCAGACTGACGCACCCTACTAGAATTGGTCGAACAGTCAGATTCAGGCAAGTCAACCGCCAACCAATAGTGAGGAAAATTGACAAATGACCGCCGACAAAACCGGATTCAGCATTAGCGCGACCGCCATTCGCCGCCACATCGGCACCCTGATGCTGACACTTGCGATTATAGTCGTGGGCATTTTCTACATCACCCAACTGCCCGTTGACTTGCTGCCCTCCATCACCTATCCCCGCATCAGCGTGCGCTTAGACGCCCCCGGAGTCTCCCCAGAAGTCGCAGTTGACGAAATTACCCGCCCCCTCGAACAAGGACTCTCAGCCACAGAAGGAGTCACGCAAGTTTTTTCCCGCACCCGCGAAGGACAAGTCAGCGTCGATTTATTCTTCAGACCGGGCGGCGATATTGACCAAGCCCTCAACGACGCGACAGCCTCTGTCAACCGCATCCGCAACCGACTTCCCGATACAGTTGAATCGCCAACTCTATTTAAATTTGACCCTTCTCAACAGCCGATTTACGAATTTGCCCTGACTTCAGACTCGCGGCAAGGGGTAGATTTGCGGGTATTTGCCGATGAAGAATTAGCCAGGGAAATTAACGTTATTCCCGGAGTAGCTTCGGTTGACGTTTCCGGCGGCGTTCAAGAAGAAATTCAAGTTAATATTGACCTGAATCGGCTGCAAAGTTTAGGAGTTAATCTTAATGACGTTTTTAATGCTTTGCGCGATCGCAATTTAGACACTTCCGGTGGCCGGCTGCGACAAGAATCTAACGAACCGCTGACGCGCACAATCGGCCGCTTTAAAACAGCCTCTGAAATCGCCAATCTTTCCTTTCAAGTATCCGGTACCAACCCGCCAAAACGAGTTTACCTGCGCGATTTTGCCAAAGTCAATGACGGCACCGAAGAACAGCGAGTAAAAGTTTTTCTAAATCAAAAACCGGCCGTTAAAATAAGCATCTTGAAACAGCCGGACGCCAACACTATTACTGTTGTAGACGGAGTAAAAAATCGCATCAAAGAAATGCAGGAGTCCGGCTTAATTTCGGCGGATATGACCGTAGTTACTACTTTAGACGAATCCAGATTTATCCGCAATTCCTTAGCCGATGTGGCAAATTCGGGAGTTTCAGGTGCAGTGCTGGCTGCGATCGCAGTTTTGTTCTTTTTAGGTTCTCTCAGACAAACGCTGATTATTTCTCTGACTATTCCCCTGTGTACTCTAGCAGCCATTATTTTAATGCGGCTGTTCGGTATGTCGCTGAATTTATTTAGTTTAGGCGGTTTAGCACTAGGAATCGGTCAGGCGATCGACACCAGCGTAGTTATTTTAGAAAATATTGTAGTCGGTCTAGACAGCAACCCTCATCTGAAAAAAGGCAGAATCAAAGATCGAAAAGAACGCACAATAGAAGAGTCAGTGTTGCGGAGCGAAGAAGTAGAATCAGCAATGGTTGCTTCCACAGCGGCCAACTTAGTATCAGTGCTGCCATTTTTGCTGATTGGCGGCTTCTTTTCGCTGCTATTTAACGAATTAATTTTGACAATTAGCTTTGCAGTAGCCGCGTCTTTGCTAGTAGCTTTAACTGTAGTGCCGATGCTGACTTCTCGCTTGATGGGAATGTCTTATTCCAGCGGTATCAGTCAGTTCGGGCCGATAAAACATTTCAACCGCGGCTTTGAAAACGGTACGCGGGCTTACGGTTCAATGCTCTCGAAAGTCCTGGGTTTGCGGTTAATTATAATTGTAGTAGCTTTTGTCATTTTAGGCGGCGGCACATGGGTGATGCTAGGACAAATTCCCCAAGAAATTTTGCCGAGAGTTAATACAAGTCAAGCCAGATTATTTGCTTCATTTCCTCCGGGGACTAACTTAGAAACGAATCAAAAAGTGATTGCTGCTGTAGATAAGATTCTGCTCGAACAGCCAGAAACAGAGTACACTTTAACGACAGCGGGAGGGCTGCTGTTCGGCAACAATACGTCTGAAAATTTGCTTCGGGGAAGCAGCACAATTACGCTCAAATCAGGTACCAATACTACCGATTTTACAGAAAGAATGACTGAGGAATTGAAAAAAATTGACCTTCCTAAAGGAACTCGTCTGCGGCTAGTTCCAGAATCGATTAGGGGTTTAGTTTTAACTAATTCTCCCGTGCGGGGTGGGGAAATTGATGTCGTGGTTCAGGGGGACACTGAAGCATCATTGCAGGAAGCAGGCCGTCAGATATTAAAAGCATTAGATGAGAAGGTAAAATTAGCGCGGTTTCGGCCGGAGGCAGACCCGCCGCAGTCAGAAGTGCAAATTCGTCCAGACTGGGAAAGGGCCGCTGTGTACGGGCTGACAGCCCAAGATATTGGGGAGACAATTCAGACAGCAATTGAAGGTGCTGTTCCCACTCAGTTGCAGCGGGGAAACCGATTAATAGATGTGCGGGTGCAGTTCGATCGCACTTCTGTAAAATCTATTGCCCAACTCGGACAAATTCCGTTATCTGGCAATAATAGCATCATCCGTTTAAGCGACGTGGCAAATATTACGATCGGCAAAGCGCCGGCCGAAATTCAGCGTCTCAATCAGCGGCAAGTTTTCTTAGTTGTCGGAAACTTGAATAAGGGTGCAAGTCTGGGCGATGCTGTCCAGCAAGTCGATGCAGTTTTATCAGAACTGAAGTTGCCGCGAGGAGTAAGAATTGTGCCGAGTTCGGCTGCTGAAACTAATCAGCAATTGCAAACTTCTCTCAAGCTGTTGGGGGGATTGGCGACTTTTTTAGTGTTTGTAGCGATGGCGGTGCAGTACAATTCCCTGGTTGACCCGCTGGTGATTTTGCTGACAGTGCCGCTGGCGTTGGCGGCGGGAGTATTCGGGCTTTATGTGACCAAAACTGCGATCGGGGCGACGGTGATGATCGGGGCAATTTTGCTCGTGGGAATTATCGTGAATAACGGTATTATTATGGTGGAGTTGGCGAACCAAATTCGGGAAGAGGAAGGGGTCGATCGCACAACAGCAATTCTCAGGGCGGCACCTCAGCGCTTGCGGCCGATTTTGATGACAACTATTACTACTGTTTTGGGTTTGTTTCCCCTAGCTTTGGGTATTGGAGAAGGTTCGGAATTCTTGCAACCTTTGGGTGTGGTGGTGTTTTCCGGTTTGTCGCTGGCGACGCTGCTGACGCTGTTTATTATTCCCTGTTTCTATATTTTGCTGCACGACTTCTTTGGGATGTTTGCAGCGAAGAAGAAGCCGCAGGCGGTGGCTATTCCGGTGCAGAAGGCGGCGAGAAAGACTCCGAATTTATAAAATCCTGAGCTCTTGCACCATTTTCTAGAACAGGCAAGATGCCTGTTGCACAAAGAATGAGTTTTCTTGTGGGGTGGGCATCCTGCCCGCCCATAAGAGGCTGATTGAAAAGGGTGCAAGATTTCAGTTAAAATAGAGCCTATCTACGCAGCATATCTAAATATCTTGATGCTGATTTTACCAAAACATGAAAGACAAATTGACTGGTCGTTCTCATACATAAATCAACCCATTAATTCCGAGTGGGCGACTATTGTCAGTGGCGATCGCAAAAAAGTCACTTTAGTCGATCGCAACTTGTCGCCAAAATACGAATACCAGCTTCCCGACGAAACTAGCTGTTTAGCCATCAGTCCCAAAGGCGATTTGCTGGCAGCAATTATGGCAAATGGCAATCATTTAGCAATTGTGACAGCAGAAAACCAGCTAGTTTTTGAAGAACAGCTAGCTAACCCTCCTGTTGAGGTTTCACATTTGCATAACAAGAATGGATTTCAGGACTGCTGGTTTGATGCAGACGGCGTGCGTTTTTGGTGCATGAAATTAATTGAAATGAAGCAAGTGGAGATTCAAATTCGCGATACGAGTTCGTGGCAAATCCAGCGACAAATTTTGCTCAAAGACCCTCTTGGCGCCGGCAGTTCTTTCTCGTTTAACCCGCACCCAGAAAATCAAATTTTAGCTCTTTATGCTGCGGCCGGTCAGCACGGACAGCAAATCTATTGGCTTTATGATGATGGTATGACAATTCACGTCGTCAAGGGTCCTTGTCTTGATGAAACAGGGCCTCCAGAATTTCATCCTGCTGGTGGCGAATTTTTGGTTATAAATAATTACGATCGACAAATCAGCCGATTCAGTTTTCCTGACTGCAATCTACTGGGAATATGCGAATGGCCTTGGCCTGGGCTGAGTGACGGTTTTGGTAGCTATATGTGCTACCTTTCAGACGATCGCATTCTAGTTAATACTGATGAAGGGCTCATGTATCTAATCGATATTAACAAAATGGAGATATCAGATGAACTGATTTTAAGCGGTCATGAACCGCGCTTGTGTAAAGAACTTTACCCTACTCTCAAGGATCTTAAAGAACAGCTTTGCGGCGACTTGCACTATTTCTATCGTTGGGATTCAGATAGCATTGTGTCGGTTCACTCACAACTGCCGAGTCAAAAACCTGACTCTAAACAGAAGACATTAGTTATCTTCGGGGGAAAAGAGCTGTTTGGTTCGCTGGCGAAGGTACAAGAATCGGCACCCTACAGTAAATTATTCATTCAATCTTTAGGCATTTCTTAAGGATTTTCAATTTTCAATAACAGGCTTTCCGGCCTGTTCCACAAAGAAAGAATCAGTTTTATTGTAGGGTGGGCATCCTGCCCGCCCCTAACGCGACTGATATCAAATCCGGTGGCATCGGAATTAACATTACCCACAATCAGGACACGGCAGTGCCGTTTCCCTACAATTAATCGGGCGATAGTTAAATCTCTGATGGAGTGCTGATGATTATTTTGGAGTAGGGAAACGGCATTGCCGTGTCCTCCGTTGCCTATCATCTCGCTCATGAAACCGGAATTGATATGACGCACCCTACGAGAATTAGTCTGTCAGGTGTATTTGACATCATAAATTTGGTATGTTACAATATGTATTACATACAAATTAGCAAAACAAACTTAAACACAAATGCCCTACGAAAAATTAGACATATCAACTCCAAAACCCGTGCTATCTTGGGCAAATCACGCCCTGGGCGAAAAAGAAACCAAGATGGCCGCAAACGTAGCATCTTTGCCCTTTGTATTCAAACACGTCGCACTGATGCCCGACGTACATTTAGGAAAAGGTGCTTTAGTCGGTTCCGTAATTGCCACAAAAGAAGCGATTATTCCCGCTGCTGTGGGCGTTGATATTGGTTGCTTTACTGATGATACACAAATTCCTCTAGTTGATGGCAAATCTTATGCGATCGGGGAATTGGCTAGGAGTCAAAAAGAATTTTTGATCTACTCCTGTACAGCAACAGGCCGAATTGTTGCTGCTAAGGCTACAGCCAAATTAACTAGAAAAAATGCCGAACTGGTTAAAGTGGTACTGGATAATGGAGAAGAAATCAAATGCACTCCCGATCATCAATTCATGTTGCGGAATGGTGAATACCGAGAAGCGCGGGATTTGACAACAGGAACGTCATTGATGCCTTTTTATTCCAAAATAGATAAGGATGGGTATACCTTAGTACAGCAAAATTATTCAGGTAGATGGCAAAAAGCTCATTGGATCATTGCTCGTTCTGGTTTGTTAGGAGACATACCATCTTTCCACAATCAGAGAACTGTGATTCATCACAAAAACTTTGATGCCACAGATAATAGACCAGAAAATTTAGAATTCATGGGTAATAATGACCATTCTGCCTATCACCGCTCATTAGTTGATAGAAATACCCATTGGCAATCCCTGGAATTTGAACAGAAAAGAAAGCAAGCCCTAGCTAATAAAGCTCAAACCTCAGACGGACACAGCTATTACGCCGAACGCGGAACGAAAAACATCCTTAAGTATATGGAGGATAACCCCGAACACTTCAAAGAGTCAGTTACCGCAAATGGCGAACGAGGAAAGCAGTATCTAATTAATTACAATCAGAGTGAAAAGGGTAAAGCAAAGAGTAAAGAACTTGCTAATCGGCTATACACTTGTGAGACTTGTGGAGATCAAATTAAAACTCCTATCGGACTTCACAACCACAGAAAAAATCAGCACGGCTACAACCACAAAGTAGTTGCTATTATTCCTTTACTTGAAAAGCAAGATGTCTATTGCCTAACGGTTCCCGAATACGGCAACTTTGCGTTAACTGCGGGAGTATTTGTCCATAACTGCGGTATGATGGCGGTGAAAATGCCTTTCACCGCCAACAAATTAGAAGGCAAACTCAAACAAATTCGCCTCGATATCGAAGCCGCAATTCCTGTCGGATTTGCAGAAAATAAAGAAGTAGAAAAAATAGTCACTAACTGGCAAAAATGGGGTGAATTTAAGGAACTTCACCAAGGTGTGCAGCATCAAAACAATAAAGCCTTAAAACAAATGGGTTCCCTCGGCGGTGGCAATCATTTTATTGAGGTTTGTGTTGATACTGAAAACTTTGTTTGGCTGATGCTGCATTCGGGTTCTCGCGGTATTGGAAACTTGCTCGCACAGCAGCATATAGAGACTGCTAAAGATTTAGCTAAACTGGCAGAGATTAATCTGGCTGACAAAGATTTGGCTTATTTTGTAGCGGGTACGCGGGAGTTTGCGGCTTACTGGCACGATTTGCAGTGGGCGCAAGATTATGCTCGTTTTAATCGCGATGTAATGATGAATCGGTTTAAGCGAATTGTGGAAAAGCACGTCGCTGGAGGCAAATCTGTTAAGCCGTTATTAGAGGTGAATTGCCACCACAATTACGCGGAAAAAGAGGTGCATTTTGGGGAAGATGTGTATGTGACTCGCAAGGGTGCTGTGCGCGCGGATGTTGAGGATTACGGGATTATTCCGGGTTCGATGGGGGCAAAATCTTTCATTGTTAAAGGGAAGGGAAATACTGAGAGTTACTGTAGTTGCAGTCACGGTGCTGGCCGATTGATGTCTCGCACTCAAGCGAAGAATGTATTTACTCTGGATGATTTGGTGCGGCAGACTGAGGGGGTTGAGTGCCGGAAAGATGAGCAATTTTTAGATGAAATTCCGGGGGCTTACAAGTCGATTGATGAGGTGATGACTCAGCAGTCGGATTTGGTGGAAGTTGTGGCGACTTTGAAGCAGGTTGTTTGCGTCAAGGGGTGAATGTAAGGGAAACTATAAAGGCAAATATTGAACTCGATTAGCAAATTCTTCCAGTTCGCCAAGTTTAGTAATTATTTCCAAGTCGCGGATACAATCACCAATGGAAACCCGAGACTGACGAGCAAAGATAACACCAGAGAAGTTTATCTCTTCAGCTTGACGACGTTTTGCTTCAATTAAAAAATCTTGGTCTTGTGAAAATATAACTCGCCCAAGTTCCATAGCTCGATCGAGTAAAATAGTATCTGGTGTACCAGCACGTCCATCTTCTTGAACAGTTAAAACATCTACATCTCGAAGACGTAAACCAACTGTAATAGCTGAATGGATGTGTTCATCCATATAAAGTGCTAGACTCATTTCAATAGCCCTTGAGCACGTAGTCTAGCAGCAAAAGGAGATTCGCCAGCTTCAATTTCTGCCTGTTTAACATACTCTTCTCGTCGCTTGATTTCTGCATCGAGTTCTTGTTTGCGATCCCAATAATAAGCTAAGGCCGAAAGAATTTGGCTCATAGTTAAGTAGCGATGATTGAGGTGTAATTCTGCTGGACTCCAACCATAAGCTATTTGAGCTTCGACTAATTCAACGACTTTCATCGTAGTTCCGGCTATGATGGGAACATTGTCTTCGTTGAGTTCTATATATTTATACTCGGTCTTTGTAAGTGTCATAGTTGCTACTTTGTCGATCGACTCTTAAATAGGATGTCTATTTTCTAGTATACTTCGCCGAATCCATGCTACAACAGCAGCGACTAAATCGGGTTGACTGGGTGAAAAAGTTCGCAAGGGAATATTTCCTTGTTCGCACACCACACAAATCGCGCGATCGAATTTGCTTAAAGCTTTCAGAAATTAATCGCTAAATCCTGTGGGTGTGGCTGAGAGTGCGGTGGAATCGTAGCAGATGAAAAATAGGGGGGTTTCGCTTTGGCGGCGCAGGGAATTCCAATAAATTTTTAGTTTTTGCATTGTATCGGGATACCCATTCTGCCACTCTGGACATTTTTGATTTAGCATCTCATTGTAAATTTCTGGGGCGGGGTTTTCCGGGTCGATGAATTTGCTGATGTCGATGCAAATTAGTTTTAGTTTGTTAGATAAATCGGGTTCGTTGTCAATAGTATTGGCAAGGACTTGGGGTAAGTTTGCTGAGTTGAAACTTTGTGCCCAGGGAGTAGAATCGGCGGTAGTTTATGGGACTTCTGGATCGCGTGTGGTGGCGGAATCGTGCCATGCTTCATAGAAGGTGGGGTAAGGGAGGTTTTGGGCACAGTCCCAGAGGACTACGTAGCAGTCGTTAAATAAATCAAAGTTATTTTCGTAAGTTTCAGTCTTCAGGTGAGGTTGAAGCAAAGAAACCACCTCTTGACGATGTTCATCAGTAGTAATGATTTTTAATAAACTTTTAGTCGCTCTTCTCCTAGCATATTCTGCTTTAGCTATTTCTAGTACCTTTACTAAGGCATGAATAGCATTTTTACTTCCATTGCCAATTTCTCCTAAGCTATCCAATGCTTTTGAACTCTCCCAAAGATCCTCGAATGGCTTAAGGAATGGCTTAAGTACATCATGGACAATTGAGGTATATTCATGCTTGGTATTTTCTAGGATTTCAATTATTACGGCTACAGCTTTGCAGTTCCCTGGATTTATTCTTCCTAGACTGTCAGCAGACTGAAAACGGATCTCTTCATCTTTAGTGTTTGCTAGAATACCAGTCAACGTGGCGATAGCTTTAGGATGGTCATGCCCAATTTTGCCTAAAGCTTCTAATAGGGCTATATATAGATCTGGGTCCTTAGTTTCATTTAAAATAGAGAGCAAGCAATCTACATTATTTCCAGCGTTATTTGGATTGCTTTTTCTTAGGCTTTTCACAGCCTTAAATCGTAGATCTTCATCCTCTTTCTTAAAGTTTTCTAGGATTTTCATTGATACTCTTGTGACTGTGATACCTCCTTGCTCAATTTTGCCTAAATAGTGTAATGCTAAGTAACGAAGAGATGGATCATTAGCTTTTTCAATAACTTCTACTAAAGCATTGATAATTCGGCTATCTTCTTGGCTTGCTCTCTTGAATTTATCCAGGGCATTCATGCGAGTATTATTATCATTTTTTTCATTTAATAATACTTCTATAAAATGCTGAATTTTATCAACCTCTTCTGGATGAGATTTTTTATGATGAACAGGAATTGTTGTTGTTGTTTTTATTGAGCTGTCGATAGGGGAGAGTTGTCCAGATTCTATTTTATTTAAGCTAATCAATACTTGGCGGTTAATTTCGGGATTTTTTGTGTTATTCAAGACTCTCTTTAAAACAGCAATAGATTGAGAATTACCCTGTCCAATCTCTCCTAAGACAGAGATGGCACGCCTATAAGAAGATTCAGGATATTGAGGATTTTCTAAAAGCGAGCAAATTTTCTGAATGGTACTTAATTTATCAGTTTGTGTCAGAATTTTATTTATCATCACGTAACCTAACATAACACCCATGTAATCTTGCCATTCCTGTTTTTTATGACTGAAATAACCAAAACCCAGATTTACTAATTGATTCACAATTTTATTTGCCAGAGGATGAGATTTAAATTCATTAATTCCTGATGCAGCCAGAAAATAGGCGCGATACTGATAAAACCCTTTTCCTATTTTTTCCCAATCCCATTGTCCACACCCATCCTCAAAATTAACCAAAGCATCAATAAATTCCTCTTTCTGCTCCCTTAAGCGCTCCTCCCCTCGCCCCAACCACAGCAAAATCACCTCTTTCCACTGCTTCTCAAAAATGCGGTAAATACCCTGCTTCGGATTCTCCGGCACATGATTGAGGAAAAAGTCCCAATAATCATCAACGGCCAGCGCCGCAAAATATTCCTCAAACGTGGGATGCCAGAAACCATAAACTGTTTCATCCGGGCTTTCAGCCGCCAAACCAAGCTCATTCAACCAACCCAATTTCAACGCCAACCCAAACAACTCCTCATCTGGTTGCCCCAATACCCGACAAACCAGACTGTGCTTAAGTCGAAACCGGGATTCAGTTTGGTCGATCGCCAACTTAGCCAACTCTCCCAATGCCCGATTTAATTTCTCCCGCTGAGTAGAATTTGTGGGAAATTCCCGGCTTTTCCACTCATAAAACTTCTCGACAAATCCCTGATAAAGTTTCGCCTTTGTATCCGGCAAACCCCCACGATCGCGCCACAAATTCCAAGTGCTGCACAACAGCGCCAACCGCAGGGGATTTTTTACCAAATCTTTGATGCGCTCTTTTCCTGGTTTGTCTAACTCCTGTCGCAATTCCTGACCTAAATTTGGCTGTTTGTTGAACCACTTGGCGATAAATTCTTCCACTCTATCCGGCTTTGTACTATCCCCATAACTAAAATCCAAGGTGTGATAAATCTCAAAATTGTCCGCCAGCACGTTGCGGTTTGCCTCCCAGACATTCAGCCGACAAGTCAGCACCACCCGCGCTTGTCCCACCCAGCCTTTCAATTGGTTAGAAATTGCCCAGAGGCGTTCTTCTCCCTGCACCGATATTTCATCCACGCCATCCAACAACAACCAAACTCGCCCCTGATTGCACAGTTTTTTAAACTCTGTTTTCAACGCTTCCGTTACTTCTACTATTTCCAAGGAGATATAAGGTAGTGCTGCTTTCAGCCATTTGTCGAGTAAAAACTGTTCCAGAAATTCCTGTTTGGGATTAGTTTCTGGTAAATCTGCCAGGGAAATCGAAATCGGTAAAATTTCGGTGTTTTCTTTATGCACCCAAAAGGCGATTTTGCGTAAGAGGGTTGTTTTTCCCGCCCCCGGTTCGCCAATAATAGCGATGCGCTTACCGTTTTGCTTACCTTTCCCGTCTTTGAGAATATCCCGCAAAAACTGTTCGTGTTCAAAGCGCTGCTTTTCTTCGTATTCTGGCTCGTACAGCCGCGAACCTTGCTCTGCTTGAGTGTCGCCACCGATCAGATTAGGTTTTTTGCGCTCTACTAATGCTAGCGGTACGTGGATTTCTTCTAACTCAAAGCGATCGTCCTCATCGCGCATCAACGCATTGGTGGTTAGCGGTTTCTCAGCTTCCAACATGGCGAGGCAAATATTTCGCCAGTATATCGGCGTTTCTGTTGTAGCAGATGATAAGGCAGAATCAGAGTCTTGAACAGACAACCATTGAGAATACTCTGTTTCCAGCCATTCCTGTAAAGGTTTTGATTTGTTGGGCGTTTTTGACTTTAGTTCAACGCAACTCTTAGAGAAGTTACGATATACCTCGGACATCCGCTTTTTATGATTTCCCAGCCGATCTTCCATCAGTGGCAGTTGTTCGGAAATTTCTTTTAAGCTTTTGCCCAGATTCTGTCTAGCAAATTGTAATAAAAAAGATTCTGTTTCAGCATCAGTCAAGTCATAGTCGCGGGATCTTATTTTTAGAAAGTCCTCCCAGCGTTGCCACGATTCCATATTTAATCTCTTCAGCAAGATATTTCAATTATACACACGCTGACTGGAGAGATGAGACAGATACGGCATTCAACCATCTTCAGATTAGCTTCAAAACTGACTGATTCCCTGCCCCTACTCTATGGTTGAGGCGAGCCGTCTACTTCAAAGATTGCCAAGTAGAAGAATTTTTCTACTTGGTTCTACTTCAAGTGGAATTTTTTGGGAACTGACTTGCTTATGCGGGCGATTTTAAATTGGATTAACAACCAATTAAACGCTTTATGCAGCAGAAGTATAAGAAGGTTCCGAACATGAAAAACAACAGCCAAAGCAATCAACACAAGTTCATCCGCCAAGCGATCGCAACTGCCCCGATCGTGCTAGCCATATTGATTTGTGTGAAGGGAAATCTCGATGTGCATTCAGGTAAACCCGTCCTCGATGTTATCCCGTCGATGATTACTCAAGCTATACAGTTAATCGTCAAAACCCGTCGCACCCAAAAGAGTTTTGAGGAGATCGATCGCATTAAAAAAGATCGCATCGCCCAAAATCCAGACGATTGATATCGCTTCGAGGCTGCAAATTCGATCGCACAAAGCAAATCAAAAGGGGGAAATTGAGCTTAACTCAACTTCCCCCTCTTGACAAACGCTTTGTTTTCTGAAGCTTTTCTCTAACAGACCATCTGTCTCCACTCAATTTCTAGCAAGCGCAGCAGTCTTTCATCGCCATTGGCTTTGGCTGCTTGCGTTCTACGATCGAGAATATTGCAAATATTCGCCCGGTGCACTTGCGCCACTTCCACCACTGTTGGGTAAGAATTAACCGCCGCTGGGGCGCTAGCTGCTGCGGTATCCCGATCGCCAGCTTGAGAATCTCCCTTTGTGGTATAGTTTGGGCCGCCGGATTTTTGGGGCACCGGAATGTGTCTCGGATAGCGATAGTTCCAGTTTTGACCCCGATATTTGCCCGCGACTTCGCCTTCGATCATATCTACTGTCGGAATGTCGTACTCGTAGTTTACGCCGCGATAAGTAAGTTTCATATTTTTTGATCCTTATATGTATGGAGATAAAAAGGGCAGTCAGGTCAGGTTTGCTTTTTAGTCAGTAAAAATTTTTTACTTTCTGTATTCTATTTTACCATTTAAGGAAATAACCAGTCAAGTTAAAAAAAATTAATATTTTCACGGTTAGAGCGCACAAAAAAGCCCGCTACAGCGGGATCTCAAGGTTTGCTGGCGGTCAAGTTCGATCGACTCCAGCAACTAAGTTATGGCTAAAAAACTTTCGAGATCTAGTTTCCCAGCTTTGACAAGCCCCTGGCATCCCCTCTCAACTCCCCTTAAACAGGGAAGTGAGGAGGGATCGCAGAAGTGACCCAATAGGCTCTAGCCGACTGTCACCTCATCGGTTTTCACGCTTGTTGCGCCTTCTTCAGCAGAGGCGATCGCCACCAACTTGTCGAGAATTTCCTGACTGGGAACTTGACCTTTGAGAACAACCGTGCCGCTGAGCTGAGCCACATAAACAGTCTCGATATCAGCAACTTCTGAATCGCCGTCAAAAGCTAAAGCAACCCGCTTCGCTAAGCCGCTTTCGTCAAAATTTCCGTCTGGGCCGACTTTAGCAGGAGCGATGGATTGCGCTTGTGCTGCTTGCTGTACTACTTGTGCCATCGGTTCAGCCGGGGCTTCAGGCTTTTCGAGTCCGAACAGTCTTTTAAACCAACCCATATTAGTTGAGTCTCCTGAAAATACACTTTTTACACGATAGCTCTAGAATTCCCAAAGACTCGTAATTGTTGCAAAACTCAGCGAAATTTATCAAAATGTTTTATCGGCAGACTTTCACAATCTAAAATCTTAAATAGTATCTAGATGTTGATGTTGCTATTTGATGTATAGGACGATCGCTACGCCTTGGATAGCAGAGGCGTAGTCGAAATAGTTGCCCCACAGTCACCTTAAAAAAACTGCACAGCGGACTGGAATACATTCCCGGTTTGTTTAACTACCGGGGACATCTCGTGCGGGTCATCGAACTGTGCCCACTGATACAGGGGACGGTAGCCCGCGCTTAATTGGGGGTAGTCCTGCATATAGCAATCGTAAAGGAGTCGTAAATTTTTTACCCCACCCCAACCCTCCCCGAACCCGCGGGGAGGGAGTAAGAAATTCACAAATGATTTAGGATAGCTATAAGTAGTTATGCGATTTGATCTAACCCGGTCTTTAGAAGGAGATGAAAGGCAAAAATTACTACTTGTTTACCAATTAGCAATTACCAATTCCCCATTCCCAATTAGAAATTGTTAAATCTAAAGCTTAACTTTTGAGATAATATTGTTCTGCTTCCGACCAATTCAGTTTGAGCAACGAATCATCTCCCCATTTCAGCTTGAGACTCGGCTTAATTGCTTGCACGCCCAAAGCGCTAATAATCTGCGCTGCTACAGCTTTCGCCAATAGCGGCGGTACAGAATTTCCGACTTGGCGAAAACCGTGCCATTTTGTGACGTGAAATCTAAACCAGTCAGGATAGGAATGCAGTCGCGCAGCTTCCCTGACTGTAATGCACCGAGGGGCGATCGGGTGAATCGGTCTCGGCGAAGTATAAGCCCCCCTCGCCCTGTCGGTTCCCGCCCTGAGAGTGTTGCAAACTCCGTCAGGGTGAAGCTTGTAAAAACGGCTGATCGGCTCTTTTTCGCCGTGTTTGGCCGCATGAAACCTTTCCATACATTCCAGAGAATGTTTAGTTCGCAAACTACAAGAGAGGATTTGTCGATCGTACTCGCGATCGTAGGAATAATCATCATCCAAATCATCAATTCCGCGCATTATACTCGCATAAGTGCTGCACTTTCCGTACTCCGCCATTACCCAATCTCGGTGCAGCAACTCGCTGTACTTTTCCACTTCCGGCAAATCTCCAATAGCATCCCAAACTGTCGGGACAGCAGGTAAATTAACTTTTTTATAGCGTTTAGTAACTTTAATTTTTGGCAGGAAAGTAGTTGGTTGAGGGTATTTTGGCAGCTCATACTCTTTTTTGCAGCCAATCAGAAACAATCGTTTGCGAGCTTGCGGCACTCCGTAGTGAACGGCGTTGAGAACTTGATAGTTTTCTTCTACTTGATAGCCTGCTTCCAAAAAAGAGCTAATTAAGATATTCAGGAGTTCTTTGTGTTTTCCTGACGCAATTCCCGGCACATTTTCCATTACGAAAAACTTGGGTTTTAGCTCCAAAACTAAGCGCTGAAAGTGAAAAATTAGAGAATTTCGCGGGTCGTCCACATCGCGCTTGCCCATCATCGAGAACCCTTGACAGGGCGAGCCGCTGATTACTACGTCTATCTCGCGCCGCCCGATCGCCGATTTTTTCCGAATTTCCGATCCCGTAAGGTCTGCGACATCTTTGCACACAATAGAGCACAGCGGGAAATTAAATTCGTGTGTAGCGCAGTGAATTGGGTCAATTTCGACTGATGCAAGTACGTCAAAACCTGCTTGTTCAAAGCCCAGTGTCATGCCACCCGCGCCTGCAAATAAATCAACAGCGATCGGTCGCTTTTTCCGATTGCTTGGCATAACATTTCAATAACAAAGTTGCTTTAATTTGCTGTATTTAATTTAACATTTTTCATTATTTCCGCAGCCGCGCGATCGCACACGCCCACCTCTCCTAGACTTTCGCGCATTTCCCGATAACCCGCTTTGATTTGCTGGCGTCGATCGGCATTTTGCAGCAAATCCAGTGCATGGTTAACTATATTTTCCGCAGTAGCCTCGTCTTGCAGTAACTCTGGGACGATCGGCTTCATTTGCACCAAATTGGGCGGAGACATAAAAGGAATCGAAAATTTCAGGACGTGGCGAGCAATAATCGCCGTAATCGGACTGACGCGGTAGGCGACAACTTGCGGAACGTCGAGCAAAGCTAGCTCCAGATTAACAGTACCAGATTTAGCGATCGCCAGATCGGCAGCCGCCAAGATTTCCAGAGTTTGATTTTCCAACAAAGTAGCCCGCAAACCGTAATTCTCGATCGCCTGTTCGATTTTGCTGCGAAAAGCTTTGTTAGCAAGCGGAATCCAAAAATGAACTTCCGGCAATTTAGCTTGAATAATTTGAGCTGCCTCAAATATAACCGGCATCAGGTACTTGAGTTCTTGGTGTCTGGAAGCGGGAATTAGGGCGATCGACACCTGTTCCGGCACAATTCCCAAAGTTTTGCGGGCAACTTCCCGGCTGGGCGCAGATTGCATTCTATCCACCAAAGGATGACCAACCCAACTCACTTGGGCTCCTTTTTTTTGATAATAACAAGCTTCTTCGGGGAAAATTGCCAAAAGTTTGTCGCAAATATTGACAATCAGATCGGTATTTCGAGGAGAAATCGACCAAACCCATTCTTGAGGTGCGATGTACCAAACCACCGGCAAATCAGGCAAACAGCGCCGGATGTAGCTGCCAATACCGAGATTTGGAGTCAAATAATCAATCAATACAACCGCATCGGGGGGGAAGTTTTTGAGATATTCTTTAGCTTTTTCCTGAACTTTGATCGTCGGCAAAATATAGGGTACAGATTCTATAATGCCCATAGAACCAATGCCCACAGTGTTGCCTAAAATAGTAGCACCAGCTTCTGCCATACGAGGGCCGCCCAATCCTGTTATTTCTAACTCCAAACCAGCGGCGACAGCGTAACGTTTTAAGGCTGCAACTAACAAAGCTCCTTGCAAATCGCCAGAAACCTCACCAGTGCTGATAAAAATTTTCATATTCTGACTTTAAACAGGTGAGATGTTTGCTAATAACTCGGTAACAGCATCATATTGATCGGGCATATTAGCACAGCATAGGAGTAATTCTAAGTCCAGATCGGGAAGGAATGTACTCCGGGCCATCTCCTGATAATTTTCACCTGTTAAGTAATAGAGAGATAACTGACTATTTTGCCAAAACCAGACTTCCCGAACACCCAATCTTTTGTAAAATTCTAGAGTATTTATCCCGCCACTGGTAATTACGACTTCAATAGCAATATCTGGGACTATTTTTTGGGTTCCTATATCATAGGAATCATCCGGCTCTTTTCTACCGCCTAATTCTCTGTCACCCAGAGTCGGCCCGCCCTTGCCGTAAAATCGAATCCCATTTGCTCTCATATATGCCTCTAGGAGCATACAGAGAGTTTTCTTGATTATTTCGTGTTCGGGCGAGACAGTCATAATTTGCAGTATTTTATCGAGATAGAAAAATTTCACACCTCTGACATCTTTAAAAGCTGCTTCTATCGCTTCAAATTGCTGCCAACTAACATCTGAGAACCTGATGCAGCCATCTTGTTCTGTTTCAGGGGATGTAGATTTGACTGAAGTATATACATTCATAGGGCAACAGTCGCTTAGTTCATAGGTTTATTCTACCTGATTCACTTTTTGCCTGGAATCAAACCGCGCCGCCCTTTGGTTACAGACTGCTGCACAAATCTCCGCAGGTGCTGCAAGTGGGCGTTTTCTGGCAACAAATCCAACTGTTCCAAAGCTCGATCGAGAGTGTAGCCAGAACGGTATAGAATACGAAAAGTTTTCTTCAAAACTAGCAAATCTTCTGGGGTAAAACCGGCGCGTTCGAGACCTACTTTGTTGATTGCTCGCACTCTCGAAGGATTCCCCTCGACTAGCATATAAGGAGGTACGTCTCGATCGATCCTGCTCAAGCCGCCCACCATAGACAAGCGACCGATGTGGACAAACTGGTGAACGCCCAAAACACCGCTCAATCGGGCTTGAGACTCGATTTTAACGTGTCCGGCTAAGGCTACAGCATTGGCGATAATTACTCGATCGGCGATCGCGCAATTGTGTCCCACATGAACATAAGCCATCAATAGATTATGATTGCCAATTGTCGTGCTTTCCCCCGCTCCAGTAGCGCGGTTAATTGTCACGTATTCCCGAATCAGATTGCTGTCGCCAATTTTCACCCTAGTCGCAGAACCCTCGTATTTCAAATCTTGAGGTTCCAAACCAATCGCCGCACCGGGGAAAATTTGATTGCGAGCGCCTATTTCTGTTAGCCCGTCGATAATTGCATGAGCGCCAATCTTAGTATCCGGCCCGATTTTCACTCTTTCCCCAATTACAGCATAAGCTCCCACTTCTACAGTCGGGTGAAGTTCAGCACCGGGATGAATCACAGCAGTTGGGTGAATCAAAGTAAGCATTTGTCAGTTTTTTTGCTGTCTGTTGGCAGTTGGCAGTTGTAAGTTAGCAGTTGGCAGTTGGCAGTTGGCAGTTGGCAGTTGGCAGTTGGCAGTTGGCAGTTGGCAGTTGTCAGAAGGAAGGGATATAAATTCCCAAATAACAAGTAACAAATAACAAATTTAATCTACCATCGAAAACATCAATTCTCCTTCACAAACTTTTTGTCCGTCTACTTCAGCCAGAGCCTGGATTTTTGCGAAGCGACGGCGTTTTACCCACAGCAATTCTACAGTCATCAGCAACCGATCGCCCGGTACAACCTGACGGCGGAATTTGACTTTATCAATTCCCGTAAACATCCACAATCCTTGCTCGATGTCGGGCAACTGAGCCAGAACCATACCGCCAACTTGAGCCATCGCTTCAACAATTAATACCCCCGGCATAATCGGCCGTCCGGGAAAATGCCCTTGAAAATGCGGTTCGTTGAAAGTCACATTTTTAATTCCTACAGCCCTCTCGGACGGCACGTAATCAACAATCTTGTCAACCAGTGCAAAAGGATAGCGATGAGGCAATAATTTCTGAATTTCTTCGAGAGTAAAAGTAGATTTAACCGCTGGAGAATCCTCACCGTTTTCGGTGGGAACGGATTCAGAATTAGCAGTATTGAGGGTGTTAACTTCAGTCAGCGTGGACATTGCTTGAAGACTTTTGAGTGTGGTAGAAACGCGAGGGATCGCGTCTTGGGTTGTCAATTGTAACGGTGACTTGGCTCGCACCTTTTCTAACTTGTCTCCTTCACGACCCAAGCTTGGGATTTGAGTGCTAAGGCGAGTTGGACGTGCAAGTTGTGACTGGCTTTGTAAGCCAAGTAGTGAGCTTTTGGCCAAGTTCCCAGCAGGCTGAGGTCGCCTACTAAGTCTAGGATTTTATGGCGCACCGGTTCGTTGGCAAATCTCAAAGGCGGGTTGAGCCAGCCGGATCGATCGCAAACTAGGGCGTTTTCTAGGGTACCACCTTTGATCAAACCTGCTTGTCGCAATTGGTCAACTTGGCGAGCAAGTCCAAAAGTGCGGGCTGGGGCGATCGCCGTCGCAAAACTTTCTGCCTCTGGCGACCAACTGTACCATTGATTGCCGATCGCCTGTTCCTCAAAATCAATTCCGTAACTGAACCGAGTTTCCGCTGACGGTAAAGCCGCTGCAAAAGCATCCCCGTGACGCACCCAAATAGGCTGTTCTAGGACGCAGGAGGATGTGGGGTCTTGCTTCGGTTCTTGAGGAACTAAGCCGGTATGGGCGATCGCCTCTACCCAAACCAGAGCCGAACCGTCCAGCAGCGGCACTTCCGGCCCATCAACCTCAATTCGAGCATTATCCGCTCCCATCCCCGCCAAAGCGGCTAATAGATGCTCTACAGTGCGAATTTGAGCATCGATACCTGCCAGTTCAGTTGAAAGTGCAGTCTGACAAACCGTCTCAATTTTTGCAGGAATTATTGGAGCACCGGGCAAGTCAATTCTGACAAAATAGCGACCTTCCCCAACCGCAGCAGGCAAAACTCGGACGCGAGTTTGTTCGCCGCTGTGCAAACCGATTCCCGACAGTTCAAATTCAGATTTTAAGGTACGTTGAGTCATTAGTTATTGGGCATGGGGCATGGGGCATGGGGCATGGGGAATTGGGTATCGGTAATTGGTTATTGGTTATTGGTTATTGGTTATTGGGCATCGGTAATTGGTTATTGGTTATTGGTTATTAGTTATTAGTTATTAGTTAATTACTACCAATTACCAATTCTAAATGTCCAATGCCCAATACTTCGACTACGCTCAGTACGAGTGTCCAATGCCCAATTTCCCATGTCCAATGCCCAATGCCCAATGCCCAATGCCCAATGCCCAATTAGAATCGCTCACCAATCCCAAAGTGAATTTGATTGTCGCCGGTGTCGTTGATACCGTAATCGATCCGGATTGGCCCTAAAGGAGATTGAATCCGCACGCCGAGGCCGTAACCGTAACCGCTACCGGGCTTTTCGCGGATACCGGCCGGGTCGCCCGGGACATTTTTGCCCGTACCCAAGTCGGTGCCAGCATCCAAAAATAGCGCTCCGCCGATAAACGAAATAATCGGGAAACGGTACTCAACGCTGGCTTCTAGGAAGCTGCGACCGGCTCCCAGGTCGCCTTCGTTGTATCCGCGCACCGAGTTGGCGCCGCCTAAGGCGAAGGCTTCGTAGGGAGGCAAATCTCCGAATATGGTGCCGCCTCTAAAACTGAATGCCAGGGTTTGAGGGCCGGGGGTAAAGTTAGTGTACTTGACTGGTAGGTACAAGCTGTAGCTAGCCCGCAGGCGGTTTAACAGGATGTTGCCGGAACCTACAGGAATCGATTGTTCCATCCCAAATCTGAGCAGGGAACCGCTAGTGGGGCGGAGGGGGTCGTTGCGCCGATCGCGCACAACACCTGCTTGCAGTGTTGTCAAGTCGTCGGAGCCGGAATCGCTAAAACTCAACTGGTTGCCGAGTTCGTCCTCGGATTCGCGACGGCCTTTGCGATCGGTAATTGAGACTCGCTGGTACTGCAAGCCGACTGAAGCAGTCCACTCTGAATCGGCAAAAGGATTGCGCGACAGGGGACGGGTGAAATTGATGCCGGCACCGGTGCGAACGATGCGGGGTCGATCCTCGTTGGGCAATCTGACTTCCCGTTCGCCGCCGTCAAAAATCACGCTGATCGATCGTCTTCTAAACGCATTAATCGTATAAGAAGTCCGGTAAGGATCGCCCGCAATCCAGGGGTCAGTAAAACTCAGGTCAAACAGCGTTTGGCGTTCCCCGATTTGTACTTCAGCCCCCAATTTCTGGTTTCTACCGCCCAAGTTTTGCTGCTGGTAACTCACCGTACCGAACAAACCCGTCGCGGAACTCAAACCCGCACCAGCCGCCAAAGAACCAGTATTTTTCTCGATGACGTTGACAATTACCCTTGCCTTGCGGGGGTCAGTCGTTCCCGGTTCCAAGGCAAGCCGCACGTCTTCAAAAATTCCCAAACCAAACACCCGTCTCAAATCCCTTTCCGCCTTGGTGCGGTTAAAGATGTCTCCGGGCTTGAGTTCTACTTCGCGGGTGACGACAAAGCGACGGGTGTTGCCTCCGATCGGCTGACCCGTGGCATCCGTTGCCTCTCCCTCCTTGTTCAGGAAGCGGACATCAACGGATTCGATCTGGCCTTCTGCCACTACCAGGGTGACTGTGCCGTCCTCTCCTACTTGCGGGGCATCAGTGATTTGGCCCAAAACATAGCCGTTCTCTTGGTACCACGCATTAATTTTTTTCACTCCCTCCTCAAAGCGGCGGAGGTTGAGAATTTGGCCGTACTGATCGCGGAAGCTTTCGTCAATTACGCTTTGGGGCAGCACTTGCTGGCCGGTGATTGTCACTCCCCGCAGCACCGGATTTGCCTGCACAATAAAAGTCACCCGGACGCCCAACGGGGTGTCTTCGGGTACTGCCCGCACGTTTCTGAAAAAGCCCGTGGCAAAAATGGCGTTGATGTCTTGTTGCAGTTGGCTGCGGTTGGTCGTGCGTCCCGGTTGGGTGCTGATGACTCGGTAAATCTCGCGTTCCAAGTCTCCCGTCGCCCCGGTGACGGTAACTTCTGCAACTAGCACTTGGGGTTCGGCCGCCCCGGCGGGTGCGGGGGTTGGTCTGGGCTGCGGTGCTGGGCCAGGGGGCAATGGAGGAACGGTGTTGGCGGGCGGTCTGGTCGGGGCCGGTCTGGGGGCAACTTGGGAGTTTTGAGCGATCGCCCCTGATTCCTCTGGTTTCCCTAGCTCTGCTGCGATCCAGGCGGGCGTTACAGCCGCTTCCGATGGGGGGAGCGGGCTGCCCAGTTGCTCGTCTGGCAGGGCGTTTTGGCTGCTAGAGGCAGGGGAGGGGTTGGATGCTAGCTCGGATTTGAGTTGAAGGCTCGGAGGTGAAACCGGGGAGGGCGGGTCTGTGACTAGGCTTGGGGGTTCGCGGTCGTTCTCTCCTCTGTCAGGGGCCGCCGCTATTTTTAGGGCTTCGGCTTTGCTAGTTTTAGCGGCTTTGCGGTTTTGAGGAGGATTTTGGGTTAATTGTGGAATGGGGCGATCGGGTAATTCGATCGACGGGGCGGGCGGAACGGCAGCCAAAGCTTCCTCTGCTGATTCAGAGTAGGATGTTTGGCCGCTTGCCGAATTTGATAACCCGAATGTTGCTGAGGCAGTAAAAACTGCCACCAATACAGCAGATAAACGCATTTTTGTTCACTTTTTTGGGCAATCAACACACCACATTAGTCATTATTCATTAGTCATTAGTCATTAGTTATATAAGTCGGTTGAATTTCGCGCTGACCGCTAATTGATGACTGTTGACCGCTGATTGCTGACATCGAAAGCAGAAGGGTGACAAACTGTGCAATTTTAGCGCATTGTTAAGGCCTCTAGACTTTCTGAGCTAAAACCCGCTGGAGAACTTGCTGGTAAGCACTTTCTACCGATCCCAAGTCCCGCCGGAATCGGTCTTTATCCATAACACGGGCATCGGGGTCAGTTTCTGTGTTGTCCCAGAGGCGGCAGGTGTCGGGACTGATTTCGTCGGCGAGGATCAAATTTTGATGTTGGTCGATACCGAATTCTAGTTTGAAGTCTACTAGGGTGATGCCGCACTCGGTGAAAAATTCTTTGAGTATTTCGTTAATTTCGCGGGCGGCGATTTCTAGTTGGTCTACTTGTTCGGGGGTGGCTAGCTGCATTAACTGGATTCTGCCGCGGGTCAGTAGCGGGTCTCCCAAATCGTCGTTTTTGTAATAAAATTCCACCAGCGGCGGATTGACAATTGTGCCTAGGGCGAGTCCTGTTTGCTTGCAAAGACTGCCGGCGGCAATATTTCTGACTACAACTTCCAAGGGCAAGATTTGGACGCGACAGACTCGCATTTGGTTGGGAGCCGGCGTGTCGATGAAGTGTGTGGGAATGCCTTTGGCTTCTAGCATCCGAAACAGGTGCGCGGATACGGCGCAGTTGATTTCGCCTTTGCCGACGATGCTGCCGCGTTTCTGGGCGTTAAAGGCTGTGGCGTCGTCTTTGAAGTGGGTCAGCAAAATTTCGCTGTCTTCGGTGGAGTAGAGGATTTTGGCTTTGCCTTCGTAGAGTTTGCGATCGGCTGACATGGCGATTAATAATGTAGATAAGTTTTAGATTTTACAGTAGCTCGATCGGGCGTTATTGGCGAGTGTTTGGATCTCGGCGGCCCCACTTATGCCCCTGACGGGCGAGTACCCCTGCAGGTAGATACCGCGATCGGCTGAGGCATAAATGATTCTTGACAAAGGACAATAGAGATTAGACTTGCTGGGTTCGCGATCGGTGCGCGATCGACCTCGCCAACGAGACTGGTGCTTACAAAACATCTGCAAAGTGACTAATTTATGGAAGACAAAAAAATTCATATCCTCTTGGTTGAAGATGATGAGGTTGATGTGATGAACGTCCGGCGAGCGTTCAAAAAAAATAACATCGTTAACCCTCTCTACATGGCAGCCAACGGATTAGAAGCTCTGTCTATATTGCGCGGAGAAGGGAAAATCGAGCCTGCAATGCCTCAAGCGCGCCGGTTAATTCTGCTGGACTTAAATATGCCGAGAATGAACGGGATCGAGTTTTTGCGAGAATTGCGACTGGATGAATGTTTGAGGTCGATTCCGGTGATCGTCCTCACAACTTCTAATGAAGATAGAGATAAAGTAGAAGCTTATAATTTGAATGTAGCGGGCTATATTCTTAAACCTGTCACTTTTTCTAACTTCGTGGAAGTTATGGCTACCCTCAATAGATACTGGATGCTGAGCGAAATTCCCTAAATAAGATAAATTATAACAGGAAATTTTTCAAGGTAGCTTTGGTAATTTTTCAGCGGTGCATTTATTTTAATTACTTTTTGTAGACCGCTGCTTTTTCGGAGTAATCCACAATTCGGTTGTTATGGACAAACTTATCAAAATTCTGATTGTTGATGACGATGCAGTCGATCGGATGGCGGTCAAACGCTCGCTCAAGTCGGCAGGCGTTTCGGCAGAAGTTATTGAAGCAGAAAACTGCGCCGATACCCTGGCAAAACTCTCGGTAAGTAAAAATTATACCCAGGTAGCCGCGAAACTATCCAAACAAAATAAATCTCAACATTTAAGCGAGGTTGAGGAGACAGAAAACGGCCTGCTATTAAATCAGATATTTGAGTGCGAATTTGACTGCGTATTCCTCGACTACGGATTGCCGGACGGAGACGGACTGAGTTTGGTACAAAATCTACGGGAAGCTGGGCTAAAAGTTCCCTTAATTGTGCTCACAGGTCAAGGCGACGAACAAATTGCTGTGGAATTGATGAAGGCTGGAGCTTCTGATTATATCGCTAAAAACAAGCTTTCTCCCGAGAGTTTATCCCGCAGTTTGTATAATGCCATGCGCGTTTACCGCGCGGAATCTCAGGCGTTTCATACCAGCCAAAAACTTAAGGAAAGTGAGGAACGGTACAGGTTAGTTTTAGAGGGAGTGAACGACGGAATTTGGGATTGGGATTTAAGTAAAAATGAGGTTTATTGGAACGATCGCCTTTTGGAAATTATCGGTTTGTCGCGAGAGCAATTTGGCAGGACTATGGAAGCTCTCTACAACCGCCTGCACCCCGAGGACAAGGAGGGAATCGTCCGGGCGATCGCCGCTCACTTGGAACAAGAAATAGACTACAATGTCGAATTTCGCCTGCTGCACTCTTCGGGTTTTTACCGCTATTGCACTTCTCAGGGAAAAGCTCAGCGGAATTATTATGGAAAACCGCTGCGAATGGCCGGTATGATCAGCGATATTACTGAGCGCAAACAGGCGGAAGATGCTCTGGAAAGGGAACGGCAGCAACTGAGACAAATTATTACTTGTGTGCCTGTAGCAATGGCGATGTTCGATAGAGAAATGCGCTATATGGCTAACTCTAAAAAATGGGTTAGTCAATTTAATTTGGAGTTGCCTTCCCTAAATAATATCAGCCATTACGAATTGTTTCCAGATACGCCGAATCGCTGGAAAGTCATGTATCAAGAAGTGCTCAAAGGCCAGGTAGTGTCTGTGAGCGAAGATGCCTGGGAACGAGCAGACGGATCTATTCTGTACCTGCGGTGGGCTGCTCACCCTTGGTACGCTCCCGACGAAAAAGTCGGGGGAATTGTGATGGTTGCCGACAAGATTAATGAGTTGGTGGAAGCGCGGGAAACTGCCTTAGAAGCCAGCCGGGTGAAGTCGCAATTCTTGGCGAACATGAGTCACGAAATTCGCACTCCGATGAATGGGGTTTTGGCAATGGCTCAATTGCTGCTGCGCGCTACTCTGGAACCGAAACAGCAGGAGTGCGCTCAGACTATTTACCGCAGTGCTGAACATTTGCTGAACGTTATTAATGATATCCTCGATTTTTCTAAGATTGAAGCTGGAGAAATGCGGCTAGAAAAGGCTGATTTTGATTTGGATAGCTGCGTTGAGTCGGTGATAGAAATGATAGCGCATTTGGCAGAGGAAAAGAATATTGAATTGAATATTTTAGTTGACAGTTCGGTGCCGAAAAAGTTGGTGGGCGACTCTGGCCGATTGAAGCAAATTTTGCTGAATTTGACGGGGAATGCCATAAAATTTACCGATCGCGGTCAAGTTCTAGTTCACGTAACTGTGAAACAGGGCAACCGACTGGCAGACGGTAGACAAGGGGCAAGATTGCTATTTTCGGTGCGGGATACTGGCATTGGAATTTCGGCAGAAGGGCAAACAAAGCTGTTCCAATCTTTTTCTCAGGTAGACGATTCTCCTACTAGGCCTTACGGCGGGACGGGTTTGGGTTTGGCTATTTGCAAGCAGTTAGTGGAGATGATGGGAGGCGACATTGGAGTTCGCAGTTTGCTAGGCAGCGGTTCGACTTTTTGGTTTACTGTACCTTTGGAAAAACAGTTGCAAGTTGAGCCTCAAGATCCCGAACTTGCGGGCAAGAAGCTGTTAGTAGTCTCTGGAAGCGCTTTGAGGAGGGCAGCAGTGCGATCGCTCGCTCAAAGTTGGGGTGCCCGCTGCGACGAGGCAGAAACCGCTGCTGAGGCTTTGAGTTGGTTGAAAAAAGCCCAGGGCGGGATTTCTCAGCATTCGGGGGAGGGGGAAAAAAGCTGTGATGTGGTGCTTGTGGACTTGCAAATGCCGGAGTTGGATGCGGAGGAATTTGCTAGGGAAGTGCGATCGACCTCGACAGTGGGCTCGTTAATCGTCATGACTGCTTTGCGGGAACAGCCGAACGCTGAAGCGCTTTGCAGTCGGGGTTTTAGCGGGTATTTGATCGAGCCGGTGCGGCCGAGCCGCCTGCTTGAGGCTGTGCTGGCACCGGTGAAGAGAACGAGAGAGTTTGGGAGGTTGGAGGCTGCTAATACTTGCAAGTTGCCAGCAGTTAATTCTCAATATGTTACTCCCAATTCGCCGTCATCCTTGAGAATTTTGCTGGCGGAAGACCACCCGATCAATCAACAAGTGCTTGTCGAACAGTTGGCAGTTTTAGGCTATCACGCTGACTGCGTAGTCAACGGTCAAGAAGCGCTGGATTTGCTGGCAAAAAAAAGCTATGATTTAGTGCTGATGGACTGTCAAATGCCCGTACTTGACGGTTACAAAACGGCGCAAAAGTTGAGGGAAATTGAAGGAAGCGATCGGCATACTTTTGTGATGGCTTTAACTGCTCATGCTATGCCGGGGGAACGAGAAAAGTGTCTGGCGGCGGGGATGGACGATTATCTCAGCAAACCTGTAGATTTAGATGCTTTGGCGGCGGCGCTGAAAAAGTATGAATCCCGAAATGTTCAGTTTGAAAATAAGTATGGAGTTAAAAGTATTAATTCGGAAAATAAATCTCAATTAGCAACAAATTATACAGAAGTTTTGGAAAAAGCGCAGGTTGTGGCTGTGCCGGCACCAAGGGCGATCGCACTTCAAACTTGGGAACATGGAGACTGCGACGGACTGTTCGACAAGAGCAGATTGGAGCAACTCGGACGAGTTAATATTAAATTGCCAGAGCGACTTTTGCAAGCTTTTGTGGCAGACGCGCAAGCTGATGTGGCTGCTGCCAAAAGAGCCGTAAAAGCTAAAGATTGGCAAGCTGTGGAATATCAAGCACACCGTCTTAAGGGAACTTCGGCTAATGTGGGAGTTGCTCTGATGTCGGATTTAGCCACACAATTGGAGCATCAAGCCCGAGGCTTTCAAGCTAAACTAGCAGAGGTGGAATTGTCAAGTATTGAGAAGATTGAGAACATATTAGTGAGTTTGTCCACTCATTTAGCCCGGGTTCAAGAATTTGTGGAAACTCGAATGTTTTGTTAAAATTTAAGTCTGTTTTTGGTTGTTAGATACGTCTGCAATTAAAATCGCCACTACTATACCAACTATCGTCCCTCTCTCAGAGACTAAGACATAAAGTCGGCGACTGAAATTGTGACTACATCAACTATCGTCCCTCTCTCAGAGACTAAAAAATAAATTCTTTCTGTCTTCCTTCATTCTGTGTCCTCTGCTTTCTCTGCGGTTAATTAAAAAATAATTAATTTAGCTATGAATTACGATACCAGTAGAAACTCTATTTTAGAGAGCGATTCATTAGAAAATAATGGAGAAATGTTAACCCCTTTGATGACTTTTGCTCGGGAACTTTTATTGTATGAAAACGAGGCTATTTCTGAGCAAGATTCTGTAAAGGCTGTGCCGTACCCGCCCGACGAGATCAATAATTTTTGTATTGACAATCTGATTGCCAAAGTGGCTCGCTGCTGTCGTGAAAGCAAGGTTGGAAAAAAATTACCTACGGCTTTTTACGTTCATGTTTCTGCTTTGGAAGCACTCAACCCGGTCCTCGGAATCTACGAAAATTGTGCCAGACGCACTCTCGAAAATATTGATGAAGCAACTTTAGTTAAAATTTCACTCCATCAACCTAAAATATCTTATCTTTTTTACCCTGATTTTGATACAGATGCTCACCCTGCTTTGCAAACCAGCATCCAAATTAATCTGGAAACAGGGGAAGTTAAATATTTCGATTACAGCAACAGCGAAAATCCCCCGGTTTTGCACCGCAAGGAAACTTTTGTAGCTGCCGATTATCCCAATTACGAAAAGTTTGCTCGACTCACTCGCTGCGAGGAAGGATGGGGACTTCTTGACAATACTAGCGTTATCGGCACTCGCGAGGGTTGGCTCAAATATTTAGGATATTGCGGTGTCGAAATTCAAGATCATGCTGTTGTCGAGCGTTTGAAACAGGAGAATAGCGAGCTTTCAATTCCTAAAATCGAGCGACACAAAGCTGCGATGGTGCGTAACTCTTTGTCTAAACCTTTGCGTCTGGTTTTAGAAGCTGATTTAGCGATCGACGGGGCGACTTTTTTTGATTACGGTTGCGGTTACGGCGGAGATGTTAAATATATTGCACAAGAGGGTTATGCTGTTTCGGGTTGGGACCCATACTATCAGCCGGATACTCCGCGAATTTGTGCTGATATTGTGAATATTGGTTACGTGATTAATGTGATTGAATCTTTGGCGGAACGCCGAGAATCTTTGCTGAATGCTTGGGGATTGACTAAAAAATTATTAGTTGTAGCGGCTCAGGTTTTGATAGACGATCGCCAACAAGGTCAAATTGCTTACGGGGATGGGGTGATTACTTCTCGGAATACTTTTCAGAAGTATTACGAACAGGAAGAGTTGAAGATTTATATCGACCAAGTTTTGAGTGTTGATGCGATTCCTGTGGCTTTGGGGATTTATTTTGTGTTTCGGGATGCTGCGGAGGGTGAAAGTTTTCGTGCTTCTCGGTTTCGATCGCACTTATCGACTCCCAGAGTTCGATCGCAAGTTAAGCGGTTTGAGGATTATGCGGAAATGCTGGCTCCTTTGATGGCTTTTGTGAGCGATCGAGGCCGTCTTCCGGTTAAAGGCGAACTAGCGGAAGAATCGGCGATTAAGGAGGAATTTCACAGTTTTAATCGCGCTTGGAGGGTGATTTTGCAAGCAACCGACGCGGATGATTGGGAGACAATCGCCGACAAACGCCGCCAGGATTTGCTGGTATATCTCGCTCTCAACGGTTTGGGCGATCGGCCTTCAATCCGCCGACTCCCGGCTCAAATCCGCAACGACATCAAAGGTTTGTTTGACAATTATCAAAAAGCTTGCACTTTGGCCGATTTAATGCTATACAGTCTGAGCAAACCTGATATTGTGGCTGACTGCTGCGAAGATAGTGCGATCGGCTACAAACAGCCCGGTTCCCTTTCAGTGCACGTCTCTGCATTAGAAGAACTAGACCCTTTGCTCAGGCTCTACGAAGGCTGCGCCAACCGCACAATTGGCAGGCTTGACGGCGCTACAATCATCAAATTTCACGCTCGCAAGCCTCAGATTTCGTATTTATTTTATCCCGATTTTGACACTAACCCGCATCCAGCTCTCCACACTTCTATGCACATAGATTTGCGCGACCTTTCTGTGAGCTATCAAGACTATTCTGATTTGTACAATCCGCCAATTTTAGTTAGAAAAGAAGCTTTTGTTAGTGCTAGTTATCCCCATTACGAAAAATTTGCGAAACTCAGCCGCCAAGAAGAAAAGTTAGGGATTCTCGATCGTGGCGCAGTTAAAAAGCGTCGAGAATGGGTGAAGTGTTTGGAGGAAAATTGCGTTAAAATTAAGGATCATAAGTTGTTTTGGCGATCGAATGCCGATCCAGAAAAATTGAAAATGCTGCAAAAAGCTGCGTCGGAACGCCAGCAGAAAAAGATTGAGTTTAATGCGGGAAAGATTGAACAAACCGCAGAGGGCACAGAGGGTACAGAGGATGGAAAAGAAGAGGGAGAGGAATAGTTATGGAAGCAGAGTCTGATTTTAGTTAGGGTAAGCGAGGGCGATCGATCTAACATTACCTCGGAAAACTCGGATCTCAGCTATTACAAGTGTGACGTTCAAATGTGAAGTGATGATTAATCTACGCTCCGCGACTTCCGCTGATTTGGATCTGTTACGACACTGGGATGAGCAACCTCACGTAATTTCGTCAGATCCTAACGATGACTGGGCTTGGGAGGTGGAGCTTGAGCGCGCACCCGATTGGAGGGAGCAATTGATTGCTGAAATCGATGGTCGTCCTATCGGATTTATCCAGATCATCGATCCGGGACGCGAGGAGACCAACTATTGGGGTGATGTTGCGGCGGATCTTCGTGCCATTGACATTTGGATTGGGAAAGAGGCTGATTTAGGCAAAGGCTATGGAACACAAATAATGCAGCTTGCAATTGTCAGATGTTTCGCAGATCCGGCGGTGAAGGCTGTCCTCGTCGATCCGCTTGCCAATAATACTCGGGCCCACAACTTCTATGAACGTCTTGGCTTTCAATTTATCGAGTACCGAAAGTTCGGTGACGATGATTGCTTCGTTTATCGTCTGAACCGAGTAGATTGAGACCATGAATTGAGCTCGCATTGCTGTAGCAGCAGTCCGTGAGCGATCGCACAAATCTACAAGTTATTTTTTGAGCCGTGATTTGAAAATCTTAGATGCTCATTGACTTAATTGATTAGGAAGTTGTTGTCATAGTCGGTAAAAATTGAGCTAATTTCAGGAAATATTGAACGAACCGCAGAGGGCGCAGAGTGCGCAGAGGAGGAGAAATAAGAGGGAGGGGAATAGTAATGGAAGCAGAGTATGATTTTAGTCAGGGTAAGCCCGGGGCGATCGATCCAAAATTACCAGGGAAAACTCGCATCACAATCCGGTTAGATGATGAGGTTTTAGCATGGTTTCGCGATCGAGTTCATTGAGCAGATGGAGGGAACTACCAAACCTTAATTAATCAAGCGTTGCGTCAATATATCCAGCAGAGCTGCGAGCCTTTAGAAGAAACCTTACAGACATAAAACGGGAAGTGGAGCGAAGATGATCGGACATACTAAATTAAATAGATAGGCTTGTTGCGATCGCAGAGATATTGCTACAATAGTCATATAACTCTATCTTGCTAAAAATTTATATGATCTCCCAACAGATTGAGGACCAATCTCAACACCTAGAATCCCGAGTTGCAACTTTAGAAACAGAACTAGCACAAATGAAACAGATGTTATCTGTATTCGTTCAAAAAAAAACTCCTTGGTGGCTAAAAGTTGCGGGTAGTTTTGAAAACGATCCTACCTTTGACGAAGCAGTTCGCCTCGGACAAGAATGGCGTAAGTCTGCTGAATAGCTCAATACCTTCTTACGATGTATATTCTTGACACCGACCATCTCAGTTTCATCCAGCGCAATGGGCAAGAGGGAAAGCAAATTTTATCAAGGCTGGCAGCCATAGAAGAACTTGAAGTTGCAGTGACTGTAATTACCTACGAAGAACAAGTTAGAGGACGGCTCAATTTCCTATCCAAAGCAAGAACATTAGATGAACAAATCTTGGCTTATAAAGGATTACAGCAACTTGCACTCGACTATCAATCTATCGTGATTATTCCTTTTAACCGTGCGGCTGCTTTGGAGCATCAACGCCTACGAAGAGTGTATCCACGTCTAGGAAATATGGATCTGAAAATTGCCGCCATTACTCTAATTAACAACGCAACCTTACTCACCCGTAATAAGTCAGATTTTGGACAAGTCGTAGAGCTACGAATAGAAGACTGGTCAGCCGCTGATAATCAATGAGTTCATCAATTTGTCTGTATTACAGGACTTATACACGCAGGGTCAAAAACCCGGTTTCTGGGTCAATCTCTCAAGGGATAATCCAAGATTTTTCGGAGAAACCGGGTTTTTTTTGGTAAGTCCTGTTAAGCAAACTTAATTTTCAAATAATCATCCTCCATCTTCGCCCCCGACGGTTGCAGCGCCGCTAAAGCTTGGGGCAACACCAAATTACGGCGGTGATTCCCAATCCGAACATTCAACTCATCTCCCGTTTTGCTCAACTGGATCTGATCCTTAGCAATTCCGGGCAAATACAGTTCAAGACTATATTGATTGTTTTCCTGCACGATCTTAATCGTATTTTCTTTGTAATAAACTTGACTTGGGTCTTCGTCTTTGTAAAGCGTTTCTTTCAACCGTTCTAAAGCTGCCAAACCGCACATTTCTTCTGAATAAAGTGGCACCTCCTTAACTGGCAGCGGCATGAAATCTGAGTGAATTTCCTGACGGTACTGTTCCTGGCTTTCTTTCCACCGTTTGAAAAATGGGTCAGTTACTTCTGCGGGAATAATCCGGTTAGCTACTACTAAATCTGTGGCTACATTGTACAAACTCAAATAGGCATGAGCGCGCAGAGACTCTTTAATTACCATTTTTTCTGGATTGGTAACTAACCTTACCGAAGTGACAGTATTGTCAGTTAAAACCTTTTCCAAAGCTTCGATTTGTTCGTAAAATTCGTAAGGTGCATCCATCACCTCTTTGTCTGGTAAAGAAAAACCCGCAATTGGTCTAAAAATAGGTTCAACTAAAGGTCTAAGGGCGGCTGATATGCCTTGCAGCGGCTTGTAAAATTTTCTCATGTACCAGCCGCCAACTTCCGGCAAGCTTAGCAGTCTTAATGCTGTGCCAGTCGGAGCAGAATCGATAATTAAAACATCAAATTCGCCTTCGTCGTAATGCCGCTTCATTCGCACTAAACCGAAGATTTCATCCATTCCTGGCAAGATGGCTAATTCTTCAGCTTGCACCCCTTCGAGTCCCTGCGCTCGCAAGACTTGAGTAATGTAGCGCTTAACTGCTCCCCAATTGCCTTCTAATTCCCTGAGAGCGTCTAATTCTGCTCCCCACAAATTCGGTTTCACCAGCCGCGCATCGTGTCCGAGTTCCATGTCAAAGCTGTCGGCTAAGGAGTGAGCGGGATCTGTACTCAGCACTAGGGTTTTGTATCCCAATTCGGCACATCGCAGCCCAGTCGCAGCGGCTACGGAGGTTTTGCCGACGCCGCCTTTTCCGGTCATTAATATTAAGCGCATTGATTGTTTAGCTCGCCTGAAAATTCTTTACTTCTTTATTGTAACGTTCTGTAACAAAGATTAATTTAGTGGGGGAATTAATTTTGGCGACAAGCAGCAGCCGGACACAGCACATTTTCGGTCATTCACGAAATTGCTGCCATGTCAAGATCAGTTAAAATTATTTATCTCAGATATCAATTGCGACGCATAAAAATCCATCAGCGTTTATCTGTGTTTATCTGCTAATATCTGCGGTTAAAAAAGGGATCTCGCTCTTGAAACACTATTTTTTATTGCTAAAAAACCTAAGAAAAATTCTCAAACATTAGTTTTCCGAGCAAATACAAGTTGTTTGAGCACATCCAACCGCGAACAGTCCCAGTAATCGATGTGAGAAACAATTAAATCCTCACTGTTGACTTTAAGTTCGCTCCTACCGGCGATCGCCATTTTCGGTTTCCAAGGTAGCGGTGCGATCCAGCTCAGAGTCCAGCGAGTTTCGATAGTATCTCCCGACTGGGAAATGTTGTGCAAGTCGAGTTTAATTTGTTTAAAAACAGTCCCCATAAACCCGATCATTTTGCGGTAGCGTTCGACTCCTGTAAATCGATTCACTGGGTCTTCAAAATAAACATCTTTTGCGTATATGTTGTAACTCTGATTTTCGGGGAATCTTTGATAATCGTCTTTGAGAATTTCAATAATGTCCATTTTTCTTAATCTACCGTCACCAATCCAAAATCTTATTATAATATAATTGTTAGCAAAACCTTTCTTTAATTGTGGCTTCTGCCTTCTACGTTCTGCCTTAGGATGGCTCCCTCGCTCAAAAAGTGCGCAGTTTCTGTCCAAATTCTGATATTATGTCCGGTTATTTCCTTCCTGGCCAACTTTTAACTTAACAGCACAACTATGATCGACCTCTACACTTTTACCACACCGAACGGCCGCAAAGTCTCGATCATGCTCGAGGAAATAGGTTTACCCTACAGCGTGCACGTCATTGACATCACAAAAAACGACCAATTTAGCCCCGAGTTCATCGCCATCAACCCCAACAGCAAAATTCCGGCCATAGTCGATCGAGATAACGGCATCACCGTCTTCGAGTCCGGCGCTATTCTGATCTATCTTGCCGAAAAAAGTGGCAGATTTCTGCCCACCGACAAACAAAAATACTTTCAAGTTATGGAGTGGCTGATGTTTCAAATGGCCAGCGTCGGCCCGATGTTTGGTCAGCTCAACCACTTCAAACGCTTTGCACCCGAACAAATTCCCTATGCGATCGGGCGCTACGAAAAAGAAACATTGCGCCTCTACGGAGTATTAGACACTCAACTAGCAAAATACGAATACATCTGCGGCGACTATTCGATCGCCGACATTGCTACCTATCCCTGGGTTGCTATTTACGAATTTCAAGGATTAACCCTCGACAACCACCCCCACCTCAAACGTTGGGTAGAAACCGTGCAGAAGCGTCCCGCCGTTGAGCGCGGAATGGCTGTTCCATCATTATAAACCCATCTAAATTGTATTTTCGGGAGGGCGTCCCGCCCACCCCACAAAGCAAGTTTACTGGTTGTGGAACGGGCTTCTAGCCCGTTCAAAAAAAGCCCTAAAACTCAATCGGCGAAATGCTTAATAATCGCCTCAGCAAACTCCGAACACTTCAACTCAGGCACCGGCGGCTCCATCAACCTCGCCAAATCGTAAGTAACTTCACCGTTAGAAATTGCCGCTCCCAAACCCTTCTTAATCAAATCTGCGGCTTCTTGCCATCCCATGTATTCCAACATCATCACCCCGGACAAAATCAGGGAACCGGGATTGACTTTATCCAAACCGGCGTGTTTCGGTGCAGTGCCGTGAGTTGCCTCGAAAACAGCACATTCATCACCAATATTCGCGCCGGGCCCCATGCCCAATCCGCCGACAATTGCTGCCGCCGCATCCGACAAATAATCCCCGTTCAAATTCATGGTCGCCAAAATCGAATATTCGCCCGGTCGAGTTTGAATTTGTTGGAAAATACTGTCAGCAATTCGGTCGTTGACCATAATCTTTTCTTTCCACTGACCGCTGCCGTGACTGGTCCAAATTGCAAACAAAACGTCGGCAACTTCTTGACGAATTTTAGCTTGTTTTTCTGGAGTCAAAGCATCGTATCCCGGATCTATTAGGCGGGCATTGTCTTCCAAGCTAATGTCGGGATTTTGTTCTTTGTTGCCGAGAACCCAAGACTCTCTTTCAGTCACGCACTGAGCGCGATATTCGGTGGTTGCCAGTTCGTAACCCCAATCTCGGAAAGCTCCTTCGGTGTATTTCATGATGTTGCCTTTGTGCACCAAAGTCACTTGCTGCTTGTCTTTCGGCAACCGCAAAGCGTGGGCGATGGCGCGCCGCACTAAACGTTGAGAACCGCTTTTGCTAATTGGTTTAATTCCTATTCCTGAATCGAGGCGAATTTGTTTTTTGCCGTGTTCGGGTGTTGCCGGAATCAACTCATTATTGAGGAATTCAATCAATTTTTTGCCGATTTCGCTGCCTTTGGGCCATTCAATTCCCAGGTAAATATCTTCTGTATTTTCCCGGTAAATAATTACGTCTAGGAGTTCAGGAGTTTTGTGCAGCGATGGTGTTCCAGCATAATATTTGCAGGGTCGCACGCAGGCGTAAAGGTCAAAGATTTGTCGCAAAGCTACGTTGAGCGATCGAATGCCGCCCCCAATTGGGGTTGTCAGCGGCCCTTTGATGGCGACTCCGTACTCTTTGATGGCGTCTAAGGAATCCTGCGGCAAATATTGGTAAGTGCCGTAGACATCGCAAGCTTCGTCGCCTACATATATTTTGAACCAGTTAATTTGCCGCTTGCCGCCGTAAGCTGTTTCTACCGCAGCATCCATGACTTTCTGGGATGCTGGCCACAAGTCCACACCCGTACCGTCACCGCGAATGAAGGGAATAATCGGGTCATTGGGGACGATCGGCAAACCGTCTTTGAAAGTAATTTTAGAACCAGTTGTCGGGGCTACAATCTTTTCGTACATATCTTAACAGCGCGGATAGCAATGTTCCCTATTTTGCCACGATTATCTGCCTAAACCTCAACCACGCCTAAATATTTGTATAAATTTAAGTTGGATTTTTGGGCGATCGGCTGCCCGTCACTGTGATTTTTGAGCGAACGTAAATTTAAAAGTAACTTTTAAAAAGTAGCAAAGATAGCAGAATTTTCTATCAAATATGCCTCTATATGTTTCCGCGCTACGGTTGGGAAGATGCTGGAAGCTACTCAAAATGCTGATTAATTGTAGCGACCGCAGATAAACGCAAATAAACGCAGATTATTCTCACAAAATTTGCATTTATTTGCGATATTTTTCCTTCTGCATATTCTTTTTGACCACCCACAAAATAAACCAAATGACAATAATCACCACAACTATTTTGGAAACCGGACTCAGATAATCATCTACAAGTCCATAATTTTCCCCTAGTTTATATCCGGCAAAAGTCAGGAAACTCACCCACAAAAGAGTGCCGCCTGTTGAGTAGAGTAAAAAAGGAATTAAAGCCATATTGTTGATGCCAGCGGGCAGGGAAATCAGCGTCCGAACTCCCGGTACGAGGCGACACAAAAACACGGCTTTGTTGCCGTGTCTGTTAAACCATCTATTCGCTTTGTCAATATCCGCGCCCGATACAGTGATCCACTTGCCGTATTTGTCGGCTAAATTCCTCAAGCGTTCTTCGCTCAATAATTTACCGGCATAGTACCAAGGAAGCGCCCCCAGAACTGTACCAATTACCCCTGCGGCGATCGCCGGTGAAAACTCCATTCCGCCCTTGAATACCGTGAATCCTGCCAGCGGCATAATCAATTCTGAGGGTATGGGCGGGAAAAGATTTTCCAAAAACATCAACAGGCCAATTCCGAGATAACCCATCGACTGCATTGTGTTAGTTATCCATTCAACCATTTTGATTTAATAATTGGTAATAGGTATAGCAGAAGGAAGTTCGGCAACGGATTATGTAACGGATGTCAGGAAGACCGAATGCCGAAGTTGGAAGAAGGAAGTTCATGAAGTAGGGACACGGCAATGCCGTGTCCCTACGGTGGGGATAGATAGATCGATGATTAAGTGCCCGAAGTCCAAGAGTTAGTGTACTCAATTTGCTCGGCAGTCAAGGTATCAATGTGAATTCCCATTGCTTCCAATTTGAGACGGGCAATTTCTTTGTCAACTTCCACGGGGATTGAGTGAATACCAGGCTCTAGTTTGCCTTTGTTCGTAACCAGATATTCGCAGGCTAAAGCTTGGTTAGCAAAGCTCATATCCATCACGGCGCTGGGGTGTCCTTCCGCTGCTGCCAAGTTAATCAAACGACCTTCGCCCAAAACAATAACCGACTTGCCATTATTGAGGTGATATTCTTGAGTGAAAGACCGGACTGTTTTCACGTCGGTGCTTTTTGCGCCGAGGGATTTGAGGTCAATCTCAATGTCGAAGTGACCGGAATTGCAAACAATTGCGCCGTCTTTCATTGTCTCGAAATGTTCGGCACGAATGACGTGTTTGTTGCCCGTAACGGTAATGAATATATCTCCGACTGTTGCTGCTTCGTCCATCGGCATGACGCGGAAACCGTCCATCACTGCTTCGATCGCCCGAATCGGATCGATTTCGGTGACAATTACGTTAGCACCCATGCCGCGAGCGCGCAGTGCCGTGCCTTTGCCGCACCAACCGTAACCTGCAACTACAATATTTTTACCGGCTAACAAAATATTGGTAGCGCGGATAATGCCGTCTAGGGTAGATTGACCGGTACCGTAGCGGTTGTCGAAAAAGTGCTTGGTGTCGGCGTCGTTGACGTTCATTGCGGGGAAAGTCAGCACGCCGTCTTTCAACATTGCCCGCAGGCGCACGATGCCTGTGGTAGTTTCTTCGGTAGTTCCGATTAAGTCGGAAATTTGGTTCGGGCGGTGCTGGATCAGTGCCGCCACTACGTCGCTGCCGTCGTCGATGATAATATTGGGGCGGTGGTCTAGGGCTGTGTAGACGTGACGTTCGTAGGTAGCCGCGTCTTCTCCTTTGAAGGCGAAGACGGAAATGCCGTAGTCTTCAACTAAGCAAGCCGCTACGTCATCTTGAGTGCTCAAGGGGTTGCTGGCGATCAGTACGGCGTCGCCACCGCCGAGTTTGATGGCGATTGCCAAATGAGCGGTTTCTGTGGTTACGTGGCAGCAAGCAGCCAAGCGAATGCCAGCGAAAGGCTTTTCTTTAGCGAAGCGTTCTTGAATTTGCCGCAAAACGGGCATTTCCCGGCCGGCCCACTCGATGCGTTGCTTTCCCAAGGGGGCGAGGGACAAGTCTTTGACTTCGTGTTTAATCTTGACGGATGTAGCAACCATGTATGTTATTTCTGAGAAATCATCAAACTTTGTTAGTTTTAGCAGATTAAGCCATCGGCGGGCAAGTGCTGTGATTTTACTCGATCGGGGGCGGCGAGGCTAATCTTAAATTTTGATTGTGTTCGATCGATTAGCGAGCGAGTCTATGGAGTCACCCGCACAGCGAGAGTCAAACATTCCTGTCGGGCGATCGATCTCAATCTTTTGTGTTAGCCTGGCGTTCTTGAATTATTTGACACTCTCACTTGGGCTGCTGGAAGTTCGATCGCCTGCGTGATTGCGTTCCCGGCTTTGCATCCGGGAGATATTATCGGTTTGTTAGGACTGGGTTCAGTAGCTATTAGTTTCGCCTTCCAAGATATCTTCAAAAAATTTTTAGCGGGAATATTGCTGCTGTTGCACGAACCGTTTCAATTGGGCGATCAGATCATTTTAGAAGCCTTTGAAGGTACTGTTGAAAAGATTTCGATGCGTTTAACTCAAATTCTGACCGATCGGGGAGACCGAGTTATCAGGCCCAATGCGATCGTATTTACCAATTCTGTGGGGGTACTAACAGCCCTGCCACACAGGCGAACAGACCTGCCTTTAATTTTAGCCTGCGATACCGACCTTCCCTAGTAATTGAAACCTTGTTTAAAGCTATTTCCGAAGTCGAAGGCGTTTTGTCGCCACCAACTGCGGAAGTTGATAATTCAAGCCTTAACGATCGTTCTTTGCATCTTATTGTCGGCTATTGGACGCTGCCGGAACAAACACAGGTGGGAAGGACAAAAACCAGGGTTGCGGTGATGATTAAAGTAGCGTGCGTCCGGCCGACCTTAAAATCCCTAAACCCGTACCAGTGACTTTGTACGATCGAACATTTGACCGTGAGTGAGTTTTGAATTTTGAGTTGGGAGAGGGCGAGACAGGGAGAGTCGGAGAGTGGGAAAAATCCTCTTTCTCCCCTCGGACTTCTTCCCCCTTGACTTCTTCCCTCAACATCCATCCCTTAAATCCGTTAAATCCCGTACACTGGTTCGTTGCCGAACTTCCCTCTGACTTCTGGCTTCTGACTTTTCAAATCAAGCAAAAGGCGAGCCGATTTTCTATTAGCGCGCCTCCAAATTGTATTCTATTTTGCCAAACGAAATTGAGCAGATTGTTGCAGTTGAAAAAATCAGGAAGCCGTCTTGCTAGCGCGGCGGCGGCGGGCTGCAACCAAGCCACCCAAACCGAGAGCCAAACCAGTCATTGTCATTGGTTCGGGAACTGCTTCTGCGCTCACTGCGAAGTCTTGGAAGTCTGCGTCGTTGCTGTTACCGCGATCGTCGAAGGAGATTAGCGTGCCTCCATTAAACAGAGAACTTGTTCCGTTTGTGAATTGTCCGGCAGCTTGGAAGACGTTCGTTGTTTCTTTGTTGAGTGCGTTCCACAGTTCGGATTGCCCGCCAAACACGGCTAGCTGAGTGCCGGAGTTCAAGGCTGAGGTTGAGTAGACAATGCCATCGTCGCCGCTGTCGAGTCCCAAAGTATAAATTTGATTTGCCATGAATGTGAATGGTACTGAGGCAGGACCCTTGACTGTATCGCCCAGAGTTCCTTTCCATTCGTTATTCCACTCGTTGTCTGAGGATTTAGTTTCCGCAAACAGGGTGGCCACTTTAGAGATCGCCGAGCCATTCACAGCGTAGACTCCCAAAGCGGATTGGTACATACCGTGAGATTCTGCGAACTTAAAGTTGAGAGTTTGAGTCGTTTCGAATGAGATGCCGCTGCTACCAAAGGAGAATGCGTGAGCTGGAGCTGCGGCGCCCAACATAGCTGTGGCGGCTGCGGTAGCTGTTAGGGCGGATAATAGTTTGGTATTCATAATCTGTTCCTTTTTCGATAGGCTCTTAATAATTTCATTATCGGATACTTTTTTGTATTTTTGGCACTTTATGTAAATTTTGACATATTCTTTATCCAGCCTTTACACATCCTTCACAAATGCTGTCGATCGCATCGGCTTGCAGGGCGAGCGCTCCCTCAAAATACACACAAATAATTATACAAATTGTGGCTTTAAACCTTGCAGTCGCCGGCATGGGAGCGCCCAGCAGCCAAACTGATTTGGAGCGGGCTTATGCTCATTTTTTATTCTATTCTCAAGTCTAAATCCTCAATAGCAAACACTTAAGTATATATACGGTGATATTCTTGCCCACTGACAGGTAGAGAAGTTTTATATTAACCAGAAACTGGGAATATTTGTTTTTTGGGACTTGCGTATGAAAGTTAAAGTAGTTTATCGATCGGGTAAATTACGTACAAACTGCGATCTTTTGGTTTACGTCTTTTGGTTAAATTAAATAGATCCAGCGCCGCGATCCCTCCCAAAGATGCGATCGACGATATGCGATGGGATCAGATTGAAGCGGTAAAAGAGCGGATAGCCCCTTAACAAATACCGTATATAGAACTTCTGGGCAAGTCCTTGCTCCCGATCGACCGCATCAAAACAGACCGCTGTAGCGTTCCTCGGCCCAAGGTTCGCCCCGCTGGTGGTAGCCGTTGCGTTCCCAAAAACCGAGTTCTTCGGTTTCGGTAAACTCCAGGCCGTTAATCCATTTAGCGCTTTTCCAAGCGTACAAGTGCGGAACTACCAGCCGCATCGGGCCGCCGTGGTCTGGGGATAGAGGTTCGCCGAAGAGGGTGTGGGCGAAACAGTTTTCTTCTCTCCGTAAGTCGGCGATCGCAATGTTAGTGGTGTAGCCGCCGTAGCAGTGTTCCAGGACGTGCAGAGCTTTCGGATCGACTTCTATGTAGTTCATGAAATCTGTGACTTTGACTCCCGTCCACTGCACGTCCAGTTTTGACCACCGGGTGACGCAGTGAAAATCCGCAGTAAAGTTACTTTGGGGCATAGCCTGGAAGTCCGACCAAGTGAAGGTTTTTGGTTTTGCCAATCCCCAGACTTTAAATTCCCAACTCTCAATGCTGACGGAGGGTGTATCGCCGTAGGTCAGAACGGGAAAGCCGTTGGCGAGGTATTGACCCGGGGGGACGCGATCGCTGTTTTCTGATTCTGGCTTGCGAAAAAATTTGCCCAGCATTGATTCACGCTCTACAGTAACTGCCTGCAATCCTCACTATAACTTGCAGATATGGGCGCATCGCAATTAATCTCAAGGTAGAAAGCAAAAGCACTTCTGCCGAAATAAAAATTCCCAAATCCTGCCTGATGCCAACCTACTTCTGCCTTTAGAGAGATGCGAAGCTAAAAATTACAAAATATATCACCCCAGAGTATTAATTTCTTAATCTTAAATTATATCGCAATTAATGGTGCATTTCCGAATCTTTGATGTATTGTAAATATGCTGAGATGCCATATGTAAAAAAAATTGATGGGGTAAAAATCATGATCACAACTTGCTTGATTCCGTTGGCGGTCTGCTTTATTGCTTGGTTGGTGGCTGTGGGGACTGACAACAGAACGCTAGACGGAATTCCGGCTCCCATAGCTGCAATTATTGGAGTGTGTTCGTTAATTTGGTTTGTGGCAGTGTGTCCTTGGCCTGTTGAACTCGCTCTAGTCTTGGCGGTGGTGGTTTTGGGCAAAGCTTACCTGCAAAAAATCTTGAACGTTGGCTGAATTTTCAGGGCTAGCGCTTAAGAGAGTTGCGGGAGCGCGATCGGGTGCTGCTACCTTGTTGAAATTTTCGCAATTTGTCTGGCTATGTTCTCAGAGGGGGTCGCTAAAGCGGAAGCAACCCCAGCATTGATGAATTCAATTTAGATATTTCGGTTAAAAATTAGAACATAAAGATCGACAGAGAAACCCGGTTTATCTAAGATAAACCGGGTTTGTAGGAGGCTAAAATTTTCACAAATCCCGCAAGACTTGCTTAGGAATTAGGCACTCGGAACCGAAGAAACCGGGTTTCTGAGTCGAGGAGTGTTGCTGTAAGTGCGTAAAATGGCGAGCTGTTAAATTGGCAAGCGATTGATATCTTGATTAGAACCAACAACTACCATCGCATCGCCCTTTTTCAAGCGTTCGCTTGGCTGTGGATTAATCTCGAACTTGTCGGCGCGACCGACTGCTAATAAGTTCAAACCATACTTCCGCCGGAGATCCAATTCGGAGATGGTTTTACCGTCAAACTTTTCAGGAACAAGCACCTCAACGATGCTGTGATCTGGGTCGAGGTCAAACCGTTCTAAAATGCTGGGTTGTGTAAGAATCCGGGCCAAAGAGCAGCCCATTTCTCGTTCTGGAAAAACGACATGATCTGCGCCGACTTTTTTCAACAGTTTTAAGTGAGTTTCCGAAGAAGCTTTGGCTATTACGTGACTTACCCCGCCTTCCTTAAGATTTAGGGTGGTGGTAATGCTTTCTGCTAGGTAATTGCCGATCGCAACAATCACTGTTTCAAATTCAAATATACCGGCTTCCGCAAGAGCGCTAGGCTCAGTAGAATCTAACTGCACAACGTGAGCAGCAATACGATCGGTCAAAGCTTGAGTTACTTTTTTTTCATCGGTGTCAACTCCCAAGACTTCGTAACCCAAGCCGTGCAGAGTCGAACACACAGCTTTGCCGAAGCGTCCCAAACCAATAACTGCAAACTGCTTGTTTTCGGCGCGCAAAGTCCGAAAAAAATTTAAAGATGACAGGTTCACTGAATATCCAGCGCTGAGCGTCTTGCTGTTTAAATTTTAGCAGAGACAGCGCCGCCTCCTTTTGATTTTTGGGTAAGTAGTAAAAGTTGATTTGGGTTGTCACCCATTGTTTAGATTATCAGCAACGAGGCAGGATTTTTTTATCCAACTAACAAACTTTCCTCAGCATACTTAAAAGACCTGGGTTTGGGGTCGCCGAATGCAGCACTTATCAGCAGCAGCACCCCAACCCGACCTACGTACATTGTAGCAATCAAAATCAACTTACCGATCGCTGAAAGCGTGGGTGTAATCCCAGTAGAAAGACCGACCGTGGCAAAAGCAGAAACTGCTTCATACAGCGCTGCGATAAATTGTACTTGGGGATTGGTCAGCTCGATTAAAATTGCAGATGTGAACGCGACCAACAGGGAACCGAAAACTACGCTAATGCTTTTCAGAATCATTGCTGGCGGGATTTGACGCTGATAGCACTCCACATCTTCCTGGCCTTCGATAACTGCTGTGGTACAGCAAAACAATATCCTAAAAGTTGTGGTTTTGATTCCGCCGCCGGTGCTGCCAGGACTGGCGCCGATAAACATCAGCGCGATAGTCAGAAATAGCGAGGCTTCGGTCATTTTGCCAATGCTAATTGTATTGAACCCCGCCGTGCGGGGAGTAACAGATTGAAACCAAGCTGCCATCAGCTTTTGAGGAAAAGTTAGAGAGCCGAAAGTGTCTGGGTTGTCGTATTCCAGCACCAAAAAGGCTAGCGTTCCTAAAATTAAAAGGACAGCCGTTGTAGTGGTAACAACTTTGAAGTTCAGGGAAAAAACTGTGCAGATAGGGCTTTTGTTTAAGCGATCGCGCAGCCACAGGTACATTTCCATAATTACTTGATAGCCGATTCCCCCAAATATGATTAAACCGCTGACTGTGAAGTTAACCATAGGCGAACTGATGTAGCCGATCAAATTATCTGAATAGATGCTAAAACCCGCGTTGTTAAAGGAATTAACGCTGTGAAATATAGCAGACCACACGCCCTCTTTAAATCCGTATTGGGGGACGAAAACCGTCATCAGCAAAAACACTCCTGTTAATTCAAACAAAAGCGTTGTTGCTAGAATTGACTGCACGAGTTGTACTACGCCGGCTAGCCCGGATTTGTCGAGAGATTGTTGCAGGGCAATTTTGTCTTTCAAGCCAAAGCGGCGACCTAATAACAGCAGCAAGAAAGTCGTGGCTGTCATGTAGCCCAAGCCTCCTATTTGCACCAGTAAAACTAGGCACAGTTGCCCCCAAAAAGAGTAATATTTTCCGACATCCACAACCGACAAGCCCGTGACGCAGACAGCGGAAGTAGAGGTAAACAGTGCTGTTATTGGATCGCTCCAAGTTCCATCAATTGTGGAAAAGGGCATCATCAGTAATAGAGCACCTGCGAGGATGACAGCGAGAAAGCCCAAAGCAATGGTTCGCGAGACAGTCATTCGATTTTAGATTTTAGATTTTAGATTTTAGATTTTAGAGGGAACCCACAAATAGATTTTAGATTTTAGAGGGAACCCACAAATCGATCGTCCGGCTCGAAATAAGGACATCTCTGTCTGGCGAGTAGCTGCGGTCGATCGAACTAAATGGCCAAATTCGATGACAACATCGGGAAAATAACGGTAGAATTCCTTTAATAACTTGCAATCCGGCGATGACATCAACACTTTACCAGCAAATTCAGCAACTTTACGACGCTTCTAGCGGTTTGTGGGAGCAGGTGTGGGGCGAACATATGCACCACGGTTACTACGGCCCGGATGGCAATTTGAAAAAAGAGCGCCGACAGGCTCAGATAGATTTGATAGAAGAACTGCTGGGCTGGGCTGGAGTACCTTCAGAGAAGGCACTCTGTGAATCTTACCGCATTCTCGATGTCGGTTGCGGGATCGGCGGCAGCACGCTTTATTTGACCGAAAAGTTTAGTTCGATCGCTCAAAATAATTTAAAGTTGGATGGCAGGGTCGATCGAGATTTTAGCCGATCGCCCGAACCAAATAAAACGGGCGCTAGCGTTACAGCGACCGGGATTACTCTGAGTCCGGTACAGGCCGACAGAGCGACCGAACGCGCTAAAATTGCCGATGCTCAAAGCAATGTCAATTTTTTGGTAGCCGATGCTTTGAATATGCCTTTTTCTGACGAGTCATTCGACTTGGTTTGGTCGCTCGAAAGTGGCGAACATATGCCCGACAAAATTAAGTTTTTGCAGGAATGTTGCCGCGTGCTCAAGCCGGGAGGAACTTTGATTTTGGCGACTTGGTGTCACCGCCCGGTGGGAGAAACGGCGGGAGAATTAACTGATGAAGAGAGAAAGGAACTGGCAGAAATTTACCGGGTTTATGCTTTGCCTTATGTGATTTCTTTGCCGGAATACGAGGAAATTGTCCGCAGTTTGCCTTTGACAAGTATTCGCACCGCTGATTGGTCAAAAGCTGTTGCTCCTTTTTGGGATGTGGTGATCGATTCTGCTTTGACTCCGAGCGCGATTTGGGGCTTGCTAACGAGCGGTTGGACTACTATTCAAGCAGCACTTGCTCTCGGATTGATGAGCCGTGGATATCAGAGCGGATTGATTCGTTTCGGGCTGATTAGTGCTGTAAAATAACAAGCATATATCAGAGTAGTTTTGAGTTTTGAGTTGATGAGTAAGGTGCGTATTACGCACCCTACAGAATATTATTTGTTTGGCGTGGGTGTGAGATTTATGGGCAATGATTCGATTGGCAAGTCTTGGAGTGATAAAAATGGCTCGGCTCCGCAAAGCTGGGTGAGGGCATTTTGGGAGTTTTCTCGGCCGCACACAATTGTGGGTACTAGCTTGAGTGTATTGGCTTTGTACGCGATCGCCCAAAGCGCGCGGCTGTTGGTGAATCCTGTATTTTGGCCCCTAGCTTTTGCCTGGTTGGCTTGCATTTGCGGCAATATTTATATTGTGGGATTGAACCAGTTAGAAGATGTTGAAATTGATAAAATTAATAAGCCGTATTTGCCGATCGCCTCTGGAGTGTTTTCTCGGAAAACCGGGGAATTAATTGTAATTGTCACGGGAATTCTAGCAATTTTGACTGCTGTTTTACAAGGCCCGTTTTTGCTGGCTACCGTTGGCGTTAGTTTAGCGATCGGGACTGCTTATTCTCTGCCCCCAATTCGGCTGAAACGGTTTCCTTTTTGGGCGGCGCTGTGCATTTTTACGGTGCGGGGCGCGATCGTAAATTTAGGGTTATTTTTGCACTTTAATTGGGTGTTGGGTTTGGGAAGGGCGAAAAGCGTTTTTTCTGGCTGGAGTTTGAAGAGTGTGTCTTTTGCGATTCCTGCGGAAGTTTGGGTGCTGACGATTTTTGTCGTGGTGTTTACGTTTGCGATCGCCATTTTTAAAGATATCCCCGACATGGAAGGGGACAAGCAATATAATATTACTACGTTTACGATTGAGCTGGGCAAGCCGGCCGTCTTTAATTTATCTCGCTGGGTGTTGACGGTTTGTTATTTGGGCGCGACTTTGGCGGGAGCGATCGTATTGTCTAATGTTAATTTAGTGTTTCTGGCAGTTTCTCATTTGGCGGCTTTGGGTTTGATGTGGTTTTGGAGCGCGAAAGTTGATTTGGACGATCAAATAGAAATTGCTGCATTTTATCAGTTTATCTGGAAGTTGTTTTTCTTAGAATATCTGATTTTTCCCGCAGCTTGTTTGTTGGGGTAGAAGGGGAAGTTCGGCAACGGATTCGCTCGACGGATGTAACGGATGTAACGGATGTCAGGAAGAAGGAAGGGGGAAGAAGGAAGAAGGAAGTTCGGCAACGGATTATGTAACGGATGTAACGGATGTAACGGATGTCAGGAAGGGGGAAGAAGGAAGAAGGAAGGGGGAAGGAAGGAAGAAGGAAGAAGGAAGGAAGAGTTAACAAATTAGAACAAGTTGGCAATTACAAGTTAGCGAACTCCCAAACAACAAAGACAACTATGGCTTCTCAAAAAAAAATTCGGAAATCTGCCTGCAAACTGGGTGCCGAAGACTCTTTGAAATTAGCTTGGGAACATCACCAAGCGGGCCGTTTGTTAGAAGCTGAGAATTTGTACCTGCAAATAATACAAGTGCAGCCGGAATCAGCAAACGTGCTGTGCTTGTTGGGAATAGCGGCGAGACAGCAGGGAAAAATTGCCGAAGCGATCGACTTTTACGAACAGGCGATCGCCCAAAACCCCGATTTTGTAGAAGCACATTTAAATAAGGCTAATGTTTTGCTGGATGTAGGCGAGTATAAAAGGGCGATCGCCAGTTACGAGCAAGTCATCAAAATCGAGCCAAATTCCGCACTCGCCTACAAAAATTTGGGCTGGCTTAAACAGCAATTAGGCGAAATAGACGCAGCTATTTTATATTACCAAACAGCGCTACGACTCGACCCCAATCTGTACGAAACAGCGCACAATTTAGCACATTTATTTAAACAAAAAAATCACTTAAACGAGGCGATAGCTTATTACCTCCACGCTTTAAAAATAAATCCAAATTTGACATATTCTCTGATGGGGTTAGGAACAGTTCTGCAACAGCAGGGGAAATTAGCAGAAGCTTTCAACTGCTACCAGCAAGCTGTAATACTAGAGCCAAACAATCCCGAAGCTCACAACAATGTAGGAGCATTTTTCCACGAACAAGGCAATGCAAAAGCAGCAATATCCCACTACCGACAAGCATTAAACTTAAAGCCAGACTTCGTGGAGGCTATTAATAATCTCGGACACGCTTTGGTCGATTTAGGAGAGTTTCAAGAGGCTTTTTCTTGTCACAGTCGAGCCTTGGAATTGCAGCCAGACAATGCAACCGCACACCTGGAATTAGCTTTAACTTTGCTATTGTTCGGAGATTTTAAGCGCGGTTTTGCTGAATATGAGTGGCGGTGGCGCACTCCGCAACTATCACCCAGGCAATTTAAACAGCCGGTTTGGGATGGTTCGGATTTGCAGGGGAGAACTATTTTACTCCACGTCGAACAAGGCTTTGGCGATTCTATTCAGTTTATTCGCTACGCGCCTATTCTTCGCAGCCGAGGCGCTAAAGTTATGGTGGCTTGCTATCCAGAACTGATGCGGTTGTTTGCGACAGTTGCTGGTATTGAATATTTATCAGTTAGTCTGGAAGGTTTGCCAGAATTTGACGTTCACGCACCCCTGATGAGTTTGCCGCGAATTGTGGGGACAACTCTGGAAACAATACCGGCAAATGTTCCTTATTTAGCTCCGCCTGATGAGTGCAAGTTTGCGCTTTCTTCTGATGCAAAATTGAAGGTAGGGATTGTTTGGGCGGGGAGTCCGCAGCGCCGGAAAGACAATCAGCGTTCTTGCAGCTTGAGCGATTTTATTCGATTTTTGGAGGTTCCAGGAATTGCTTTTTATAGTTTACAAAAAAACTTGTCCCAGAGCGATCGCACTTTGTTGAACCAACACTTAGTGCCGGATTTAACTCCGCATTTGAACGACTTTGCTGATACCGCTTCGGCTATATCTCAACTGGATTTAGTCATTAGTGTCGATACGGCTGTGGCGCACTTAGCCGGTGCTTTAGGAAAACCGGTTTGGGTGCTGCTTTCTTTTGCTCCTGACTGGCGTTGGCTGCTGGATCGTGAAGACAATCCTTGGTATCCAACTGCGAGGCTTTTCCGCCAAAGTCAGCCGGAAAGTTGGCAAGAATTGTTTGAAGAAGTAAAGGCGGCTTTGAGTTTATTTGCGAGCGCCAATACTGCTAGTTATTCTGAGGATTCTGCCCAAGCTCAGCTTGACTTCGTTTCACTCGCAATGACTGCTAATAATAAGCCTGACCTCGATTCTGTGGCTCTCACAATGACAGGTGGAAGCGTGGTTCAAGAGAGTAAAAAAATATTTTTGATGGCGAGCGAAGTGTTAGCAGAAGGCTCCGCAGCTAAGCAATCGCAGGGGATTGAGACATCGGTGGCGATTGGAACGGCTGGCGATAATTTGGTTGTTTTAGAGGATTTATTGCGGCAAGCAGAGCATTTAATGGAAACAGGCGATAAAGAAGAGGCGATCGCCCTTTACGAACAAATTATATCTGTTGAGCCAAATTGCGTTCAAGCGCGGATTAATTTTGGTTTTCTCAAGCAAGAAAAGGGCGAATTAGACGCAGCTATCCCGCATTACCGAGAAGCTTTAGCCATCGATCCAAATATTCCTCAAACAGCTTACAACTTGGCAAAGATTTTTGAGGAGCAAGGTCAAGTGGGAGAGGCGATCGCACATTACGAACAAGCTCTTGTAGCTCAACCGGATTTCGTTCCCGCCCTGATTAATTTAGCGGTGGCGCTGCAAGAAAAAGGCGAACTTGTAAGAGCGATCGAGCTGTACCGGCGAGCGCTGGAAATTCATCCGCATAGCTGGGAAGCTTACAACAATCTGGCAACAGTGTTGCAAGAACAGGGCAATTTAGAAGATGCGCTGGAGTATTATCACAAAGCTCTAGAATTGCTGCCGGATTTTGTGGAAGCTATCAACAATTTAGGGAGGACGTTTCTGGAAAAAGGCGCGGTAGAAGATGCGATATCCTGCTACAGACGAGCGATTCATTTAAATCCAAATCATGCTAGCGCTCACCTGAATTTGTCCTTGGCTTTGCTGTTGGTGGGAGATTTGGAAAATGGTCTGGCAGAATACGAGTGGCGCTGGCAAATTAAAGAATTTCACACTGGTCACTCGTGTTTTTTGACTGGGCCGGAAAATACAGTTTCGGCGAGAGAATACCGGCCGCTGTGGGACGGTTCTGATTTGGTGGGAAAGACTATTTTGCTGCACGCCGAACAAGGTTTAGGCGATTCGCTTCAGTTTATTCGCTATGTTGCGATCGTCAAAAATAAAGGCGGTAGGGTCATTGTGGGCTGTTACCCGCAATTGCACCGTTTATTTGCAACGGTTGACGGCATTGATTTGCTAATAGTTAAAGGCGAGCCGCTGCCGGAATTTGACGTGCAAGCGCCGATGTTGAGTTTGCCGTATATTATCGGTACAAAGCTGCAAACAATACCAGCAAACACTGCTTATTTATCTCCGCCTGCGGGTGCTGAATTTACGCTTCTGCCCGATCGCAATTTGAAAGTTGGGATTGTCTGGGCGGGGAATCCAAAACACCGCAAAAACAAGCAGCGTTCGTGCAGTTTAAGTCAGTTTCTGCCACTTTTGGACGTTTCGGGGGTAAGTTTTTACAGCTTGCAGAAAGAGGTTTCCGAGGCCGATCGCACGCTGTTGAATCAAACGTCGATGGTAGATTTGAGCCCGCATTTTGGCGATTTAGCCGATACTGCTGCTGCGATCGCCAAATTGGATTTAGTCATTAGTGTCGATACCGCTGTCGCCCATTTGGCGGGCGCTTTGGGCAAACCAGTGTGGATTTTGCTGGCGTTTTCGCCGGATTGGCGGTGGCTGTTGCAACGCGAAGACAGTCCTTGGTATCCAAGCGCAAGGCTGTTTCGCCAGCATCAGCGGGGCGACTGGGAGGACGTTTTCGCTCGGGTGGCGGAAGCTTTAGGGGCGATTGCTGCGGCATTTGTACCGGCGGATTCGGCGGATGCAGAGTTTCGGTTGGGCGTGGATTTGCAGCAGCAAGCCGATTTTGGCGGTGCGATCGAATGTTATGAGCGGGCGATCGCGCTCGATCCTAATTACGCAGCCGCCTACAGCAATTTAGGCGTTGTCAAACAGCAAACTGGCAGCCTAACAGAGGCGATCGCGCACTACCGACAAGCCCTAGCAATCGACCGGAATTTGGCGGAAACTGCAAGCAATTTGGGCAGCGCGCTCGCGGAAGCAGGGGAGACTGAAGAGGCGATCGCAGAATACGAGCGGGCGCTTTCTTTGAACCCGAATTGCGCGGAAGCGCTGATTAATTTGGGCCTGTTGCGGGAAGAGCAAGGAGATGTTGCGGAAGCTGTAAGCTGCTACGAGCAAGCGATTCAAGTCAATCCTAATTGCGCGGTGGCTTATTTGAATTTGGGAATTGCTTTGGAGGGGCAAGGGGAGGAAGGGAAAGCGATCGCGAATTATGAACGGGCGATCGCGATCGAGCCAAATTATGTGGACGCCCTGCACCATTTAGCATACGCCTCGATCCGACAGGGCAAAATTCCAGATGCGATCGCATACCACGATCGAGCTCTGGCGCTGCAACCGGATTTGGCAGAAACCGATCTCGCTTTCGGGAGTTCGCTGTCAAGCCCAGATAAGTTGGATGAGGATCTAGCTGTTTGCCAGCAAGCGATTCAGGCATTGCCAGCCACTGCGCAGGCTCACTGCAATCTGGGAATTGTCCTGCAGAAACAGGGCAAAATTGAAGATGCGATCGCCTGCTATCAGCAAGCTTTGAGCCTGAAACCCGGCTTTCCAGAAGCTTTAAACAATCTCGGCAAAGCTTTTGAGGAAGCGGGAAAAATGGCAGAGGCGATCGATTGTTACCGTCGGGCGATCGAACTCAAACCCGGTTATCTCAATCCCCTCACCAGTTTGGCAAGTGCTTTGCACGATCGCGGACAATTTGCAGATGCTGTCACCTGCTACAGCCAAGCAGTAAAATTCAATGTTGCTAACCCCGAAGCTCACCTAAATTTAGGTTTAGCTTTGCTGCTGTCGGGAGACTTACAGCGCGGTTTTTGCGAGTACGAATGGCGACTCCTAGTTAAAGAAAAACAGTTCCAGCCCCAGAACTTTATTCAGCCGCTTTGGGATGGCAAAGATTTGCAGGGAAGAACTATTTTGCTTTGCCCCGAACAGGGTTTAGGGGATGCAATTCAGTTTATCCGCTACGCAGATTTAGTCAAGCAAAAAGGCGGTAGGGTAATTGTTTGGTGTTTGCCGCACTTGCAGCGCTTGTTTGCACAAGTTTCGGGAATCGATGGATTAATAGTTAATCCAGAGGATGCGCCGGATTTTCAAGTTCGCGCGCAGCTAATGAGTTTGCCTCAGCTTCTGGGAACAACTTTAGAAACTATACCGGCGAAAGTTCCTTATTTAGCTCCGCCGCCCGGTGAGGAATTTACTCTCAGTCCAACTGCTAATTTGAAAGTAGGGATTGTGTGGTCTGGAAATTCTCAATATTCCCAAAATAAGGTGCGATCGTTACCGCTGAATTTGTTAACCAAACTGTTAGATATTCCCGGAACCGATTTTTACAGCTTGCAAAAGGAAATGACAGCAGACGAGCGCGCTTTGTTAGAGCAAATGCCCGTCACAGATTTAAGCTCTTATTTGCACGACTTTGCCGATACTGCGGCGGCAATCTCGGCTCTGGATTTAGTGATTTCTGTAGATACTTGTGTGGCGCACTTGGCTGGTGCTTTGGGCAAACCAGTGTGGATTTTGCTGTGTTTTGTGCCGGATTGGCGGTGGATGTTGCAACGCGAAGATAGTCCTTGGTATCCAAGTGCAAGGCTGTTTCGCCAGTCAACAGCGGGAGATTGGGAAGGAGTTTTAGATCGGGCTGCTTTGGCGCTGAGAGAAAGAATTTGTCAGCATCTAGAAGATCTACCGCCAATAGAAACTCAGACCAATATTCAATTATATCAAAAACAGTTCAATCAGGGAAATTTTCTCAAGTCGCAAGGTAGATTTGCCGAGGCGATCGCTTATTTTAAAAATGCTTTAGTTTTGCAGCAGAATTCGATAGAAGCCGCCACTAATTTGGCAGTGACGCTGCACCAAACAGGCGATTTAGCCGAAGCTGCCACCTATTATCAGCGCGCGATCGAAATCGACCCTAACTGCGCTCAAGCGCAGAATAACTTGGGTATTTTGCTGCAAGATCGAGGTAATATAGCCGATGCTGTATCTTGCTTTCAAAAGGCGATCGCCCTGAATCCGATTTACGTTAAAGCTCTCAACAATCTCGGCGCGACACTCCAGCAGCAGGGCGAGTTACCGAGTGCGATCGCCTGTTTTCATCAAGCACTTTCTGTCAATTCCAATTACGTGCCAGTCCTGGTAAATTTGGGTGTGGCGCTGCAAGCAAAATGTCAGTTAGCCGAGGCAGAACGCCTTTACGAGCGTGCAATTGAAGCAGAACCGAACAATCCTAAAGGACACTATCACCTGGGAACTTTATGCTTGGGTGCGGGCAAAATAGAACAGGCAATTTTTAGCTTGGAACAAGCAATATCATTAGATCCAAGTTATGTAGAAGCATTCACTAATTTAGGCAGTGCTGTTGAACAATTAGGAGACGCTAATCGGGCTATTGCCTGTTATAAAAAAGCTCTCGAAATAGATGCCAACTGTATTAAGGCTCACTTCAATTTAAGCTTAGTATTGCTGTTGACTGGGGACTTACCGCGCGGTTTAGCAGAGTACGAGTGGCGCTGGCAAACAGAACAGGCGAAAAAATTGCCACGGTTGAATTTTGACCAACCGATTTGGGACGCTTCTGATTTGAACGGGCAAACTATTTTGCTCCGATCTGAACAAGGTTTGGGCGATGCGATTCAATTTGTGCGATACGCGGCAATTGTGCAGCAAAAAGGCGGCAAAGTAATCATTTCCTGCTATCAAGAACTGAAGCGTTTGTTTAAGCATATTCCTGGGATAGAACAAGTGGTGGTTCGGATGGATGAATTGCCGGATTTCCAAGTGCAAGCACCGCTGATGAGTTTGCCGCACCTTCTGGGAACAAATTTAGAAAATATACCGGCAAATGTTCCTTATTTAGCTGCGCCGCCGAATTGGCAATTTTCCTTAAATTCCGATCGCAATTTCAAAGTTGGGATTGTGTGGGCGGGCAGTTCGGAACATTTGAAGGATTTTCAGCGATCGAGCGACTTAAGCTATTTTCTGCAATTGTTAGATATTGCCGGTGTAAGTTTTTACAGTCTTCAGAAAGAAATATCGGCGGGCGATCGTACTTTGTTAACTCAAATTCCCGTGATAGATTTGAGCGACAATTTGAACGATTTTGCTGATACAGCAGCGGTGATATCGCAACTAGATTTAGTAATTTCCGTGGATACCGCTGTCGCGCACTTAGCCGGTGCTTTGGGTAAACCCGTATGGATTTTGCTGTGTTTTATGCCGGATTGGCGGTGGATGTTGGAACGCGAAGACAGCCCTTGGTATCCGACGGCGCGGCTGTTTCGGCAGCAAACACCGGGGGATTGGGTGGGAGTTTGCGATCGCATAAAAACAGCCTTAAAACACCTAATCTCTACTCGTTCCCAGGATCTTCCTGGGAACGCAGATTCCGAGACTTTGCCTCGATTTTCCTTATCGCCCGCACAGGTACAATTTCAAATAGCAAATGCCTTAAAAAAACAAGGTAAAAAAGCAGATGCAGCCGCTCGCTACGAACAAGTAATTGCCGCCTCACCCAGCCACGCAGAAGCCCACAGTTATTTAGGTGATATCAAACAGGAAAACGGGCAAATAGCCTCGGCTATTGCTCATTATCAAAAATCGCTAAAAATCAATCCCAACCAGGCTGAAACTAACTTATACTTGGGTTCCGCTCTCGAAGAGCAGGGACAAGTCGCAGAGGCGATCGACTTCTACAATCAAGCAATTCAACTAAGTCCCAACTCGCCAAATTGGCGCTTGAGACTAGCCTTAGCTTTGCTTTTAACTGGAAATTATGAGCGCGGTTTTGCGGAGTACGAATCGCGCTGGCAAACTCAAGAAATGGAACCCAGACATTTTGCCCAACCACTTTGGGACGGCTCTGATTTACAGGGAAAAACAATTTTATTGCACCCTGAACAAGGTTTTGGCGATACGATACAGTTTATCCGCTACGCACCTTTAGTTAAGCAAAAAGGTGGCAAAGTTGTTGTTGCTTGTCATCTGGTGCTGCAGCGTTTATTTGAAGGAATTTCAGAAGTCGATCGAGTAGTAGTGCGACAGAGCGATATGGTAGATTTTCAAGTGCAAGCCCCGCTGCTAAGTTTGCCGCGAATTCTGGGAACAACTTTGGAAAATATACCGGCGAATATTCCTTATTTAGCCCCGCCACAGGATTTTAAATTTTCTCTAAAACCGAACAATCAACTAAAAGTAGGTATTGTGTGGGCGGGCGGCCCGCTGCACCGCAACAATCATCAGCGATCGTGTAAATTGAGCGATTTTGTGAATTTTGTAGATGTTCCTGGAGTGAGTTTTTACAGTCTTCAGAAAGATTTGTCAGCGGTCGATATTACTTTATTAAATCAACAGCAAATTGAAGATTTGAGCGAACATTGCGTCGATTTTGCCGACACCGCAGCAATTATTGCGCAACTCGATTTAGTAATTTGCGTAGATACTTCTGTGGCCCACTTGGCCGGTGCTTTGGGCAAACCAGTCTGGGTTTTGCTGTCTTTTGTTCCCGATTGGCGGTGGATGCTGGAACGCGAAGATAGCCCTTGGTATCCCACTGTGCGTCTGTTTCGCCAGCAAAAAGCGGGTGATTGGGGTGGAGTTTGCGATCGTATAAAAGCAGCCTTGCTAGAGAGGGCGGGCACGGGGGCACCGCCCCTACAATCTACTCGTTATCAGGCTGAGCCTGGGAACGCAGATTCTGATGCTCAGTCTCAAATCCAACGCCCAGAAACTCCCCCACAAATTACCGGAATCGGCATTAGTTGGCCAGTCAGCATAACCAGCGGCTGGGGAATTTACGGCATGAATTTAACACTGCAACTGCTGCGAAATCCCGCCTGGGAAGTTGCACTTTTAGTACCGCCATCTATCACCTCAGAATCTATCAATCCGCTGCATAAATCCCTGTTATTACCGGTAGTAGAAAAGCAGAAAAATTTTCAGAAATTAGTAACCGCAAATTCAGACAAACAGATAACTTGCAACTTTCCCGTACTTTACGCTTTGGGGAATAATTTAGCATCCTCTGGAGTTGAGAATCAAATTACCAGCGCTTGTCAAATAGGAGTCATATTTTTTGAAGACACGCGAATCACAGCAGAAGCACTAGAAAAAGCCAAAAAATATAGCGCAATTGTCGTCGGTTCTAACTGGAATGCTGATGTTTTGAGAAGCTGCGGCTTGACTAATGTGGCGATGGTAAATCAAGGAATTGACCCCACAATTTTTCATCCTGCACCCAAATCTAATCTATTTGGCGATCGCTTCGTCATCTTCTCTGGTGGCAAACTGGAATATCGCAAAGGTCAAGATATTGTAATTGCCGCTTTCAAACGATTTTGCGCCAAACATCCAGAAGCTTTGTTACTAACAACATGGCACAACTTCTGGCCTCAGTATATGTTGGGAATCGAACAAACCGGAAACGTTGCGGGACTTCCCAATATCAACCGCGACGGAAGTTTAGGAATTTCCCAATGGTTAGCGGCTAACGGTTTGCCGGCTGACTCTTTTATCGACATCGGCTTAATTCCCAATCACCTCGCCGGACAAATTTTGCGAGAAGCCGACTGCGCTGTTTTTACCAACCGCTGCGAAGGAGGCACTAATTTAGTCGCGATGGAAAGTATGGCCTGCGGAATTCCGACTATTTTATCAGCAAATACTGGTCATTTAGACTTGATTTACCATAACATTTGCTATCCTTTATCGAATCAGGGACGAGTTAAACCGACTGCTCATTTTTCCGGTGTAGAAGGTTGGGGAGAGTCTGAGGTTGCAGAAGTTGTTGAGGCTTTGGAGCAAGTTTATACTAATCGCGAAGAGTCAAAAAGTCGCGGTTTAGCTGCGGCTAATTTTATGCTCAATTGGACTTGGGAAAAACAGGTTAAGCGCTTTCTTGATGTTATATCAAATTCGCTTTAACAATCATCTTTTTCCGGCGAATAGAATTCGCTACTACACAAACAACGTCCGTTTTTGCGGACTAAAGAATAAAGAATCAAGATTAACTTGCGATTTGTCCCAAGATATTTTTAGCACTATTCACGCTTTCCATATCGTAAAGTTCCCGGTTGTAACAAACAATTTGTGCTACCAACTTTTGATGATATTGCTGAGCTTTAGCCAACATAGAACCCTGGGAACGCCGATAATTGACAACTACTTCTCTTGTTCCCAAAAAGGGAATATTATGCTTGTGGCAGTTAACCCAAAACTCCCAATCTTCGTAACCTTCTTTCATCCCAACTTTGTACCCGCTGACCAAATCCAAAATAGATTTGTGATAGAGTGAAGATGGGTGAATCATGTTAGATTGCTTGATATTTTCGGGAGAATACAACTCGTAACTGGGTACTATGCGATTTTCAGTGCCAAACATTTGATAAGAACCAAAAGCTACGCAAGGTGTATTTGATTTTAAACATATTTCTAAAAGATCAGTCAAGGCGTTTTTAGCTAGGATATCATCGGCATCTAAAGGCATGATGTATTCACCGTTTGCTACTGCTATGCCAGCATTTCTAGCACTTGAAAGCCCTTGATTTGTTTGTTCTACAAGCCTAATTTGATATTGGGAATTTGCTACTATTAAATTTTTGGCAACTGTGCTGGTAGTATCTAAGCTGCCGTCATTGACAATGATAATTTCCCAATTTTTGTAAGTTTGGTTAATCACGCTAGTTACTGCTTCCAGCAAAAAATGAGATTGATTGTAGCAGGGAATAATCACAGATACCAAAGGTCGATCTGCCAATTGTGGCGATGCTGAAACTTGTTTGACACTTTCTGATTGTAAATTCTGTGCCGAATTTCTAGCAGCTTGTAAGCTGTAAAAATAAATTTTGGGATGGACGATGGCTAATTGATTCAGATCGGTATTTTGATATTCATTTACTAACCTCGGATATCTCGACAAGTATTCTTGTTTAACCAAAATTAAGATATTCTGAGCGTACCAAGGCTCTACTTTGTCATTGTTCCATATTTTTTTTCTCAAGCAGTCAATAACTGCATAGCCGTTTTTCTGAAAGTAATAAACCCAATATTGTGGCCACTGTTCGTTAACGTGTTCGACGCCTCCTTGAAATGGTATCGCAGCAGAAAACAGAATCACTGGTGCTAGTTGAGTGAGAGAATTAACAAAATTTTCGGCACAGGTAGCCGGCAAATGTTCCGCAACTTCTAGGGAAATTGCTAAGTCAAACTTTCTGTTTATTTGCAGCGGTTGCTTTAAATCGGCGGATTGGAACTGATTTAAAGGAATTTGTAAAAGATTGCGATCGACATAATCTCCATCTATTCCCAAACAGTCGGCAATTCCCAACTTGTGAAAAGCAGCTAACCAACTTCCCGTACCGCAGCCCACATCCACCACACTTTTAGGTAAAATGGGTTGCAGCAAGTCTAATAGCAGGGGAATAATTTCTCTAGCCGAACTGCGAGTTCCTTCTCCGATTAATTGGTAAAAATCTCTTGTATAAGATGACTGTTGGTTTTGATTGGTTTGGCTGGGTGTTTGAGAATTAATTGTCTCTAAACTGCTAATATTGTAACCCTGCAAATGTGCTGGCAACTGCCAGGAAATATTGGGGTCTGGTTGATGTTTTACTGGCTCGACATTGCCCCGCCAAGCTGCACCCATAATTTGCATTGTTTGATATACTAATGTTTGCCATCCCCTTTGCTTTAAGTAATCCAAACCTCGAGCAACATCTGGAGCAGTTAAATCGTGAAATAAAATTATTGCATCTTCCTCCGCCAATTTTTCACACGCAATGGCATCATTTAACGGCCCATCACCTCCGTGTTCTCCGTCAATAAAAATTAACGACCATTTGCGGTTGAATTGAGCGGAAAATTCTTCTACTCTTTGGGGGCTGTAGCCGGGTATTAGCTCGACTGATGTTTGAACCCCAGACGCATTTAGAGCACCTTGAATTGAGTCGATTACGCTTTGTCTGATGTCTTCTCTTTCTAACAGCGGATCGACGACATCTAACTCAACTCCGGCGAGGGCTAAGTGACAGGCCGACCACCCCAGCCAGCAACCTATTTCTAAGGCTTTTTTACCTTTGAATTGCAGAGCAGTATTGTAAAGAATATGTGCTTCGTCGCGATTCAAAAACCCGATGAATGGATAGCGCTTGTCTGCATACCAATTATGCGGAACTTCCCGGCGCAAATAAGGCCAGTTACTCGTATTTGGGTCGGCAATAATCATATTGGGGAAATAGGAGTCAGGTATAATTATTTGGAACCCTGGCGAGACATAATCCCCTGGTTGTAATAAATTATTTTTGCTAATTTCAGGTTGTTGGTAAGTCATTTTGGGTTCTTGAAATATTTGTACTGCTTCCTGTTTTTTAGGTTGGTAACGGACGCTGATTTCCAGTATGTCGCCGTCAGTTGCCATCAATTGTACTCGGTCAAACTGCTGGCGGCCAGCTAAATGCAAAATGCCGATCGCCTCCTGTGGCAAGTACGGCTCCACAAAACAGCCTCGCTGCTTGTCCCAAACCGGAAAACCGTTGAATATCCAATTACACCAAGCTGGGAGCATTTCAGTGAGATTGAACAATTCGCCACTGTAAACAGCGAGGTTGAGGGCAAATTGATCTGTCATCACACAGCCGGATCTTTGCAATCCTTGATTGAGTTTATCAGCCCATATTTCCCAGTGCAAAGCGTCTTTGAGGAGGGCGAAAACTCCGGCATTTAAAATCGGATAACTGTAGAATTTATTAGCGATTTCTTCACCAAAGTTAGCTTCGTATTGTTGATAAACCCACTGCCAAAACTGAGGAAGTTGTCCGTACTGCTGCAAGCTAGCCCTGTGAACTTCGGGAACAATTGCCAGTCCCCGGCGGGCTGCTCCTGCAACTAACAAATTAATTGCTCTCCAGTCTTGAACCCAAGCATCCGCATCTATCCAAATGTATATATCAAAATTGGGAAAGTATTTTCGCAAACAAGGTCTAACTAATAGTCCTTTTAAATGTTCGGGAGCTTCATTTCTGCCCGGAAAGTCAAAGTCCCAATCGGGCTTTTTAACGATATTAACTTGTGTTTTTAGCCACTGCAACTGTTCGGGAGTGCAGCCGAGATCGAAAAAGCCGATCGCCACATTTTCACCCTCTGGTTTTTCCCGCACTGATAAAATAGTGCCTCGCACCAATTCAAAGTAATTTGCATCGGCGGCCGTGATGATGATAATCTGCATAAATAGTAACGGGTGCATCTCGTTGGGTGGGGACGGGTTTATTTAACCTGTTTGCACCGTTGAGGGGAAGGGGTGAACCCGCCCCTACAGGCTGCTTGAAAAGTCTGATTAAATTATAGGGTAGGGTAGGTTGCGCCGAAGCACCGCAATATTCATAAAACTATACTATCGAGACAATCGAGGAGGAATTGTGAAAAACCACAAAGGGAAAGTTTATCTAGTCGGTGCGGGGCCCGGAGATTGTAACTTGATGACAGTGCGATCGCACAAACTGCTATCCCAAGCCGAAGTCTTAATCTACGATGCTCTCATCGACATCCCGCAACTCGAATTAATCCCAGCAACTTGTCGGAAAATAGAAGTCGGGAAACGCGGCGGCAAACCTTCCACCCAGCAGCAAGAAATTAACCGTTTGCTCGTAGAACATTGCAAGTTAGGCAAACAAGTCGTGCGGCTAAAAAGCGGCGATCCGTTTATTTTTGGTCGCTCCAGTTCTGAAATACAAGCATTAATCACAGCGGGCTGCGAGTTTGAAGCAATACCCGGAATTTCATCAGCCTTAGCCGCACCTTTACTAGCAGGAATTCCTCTGACTGATCCGGTAATGAGTCGCTGTTTTGCAGTGATGAGCGCCCACGAACCGGATGCTTTAGAATGGGAAGCATTAGTGCAGATAGAAACTTTGGTAATATTGATGGGAGGGCGAAATTTAAGCGAGATTATCTGGCAATTACAAAAGCACGGGCGATCGCCCGAAACTCCGATCGCCATTATCCGAGATTGCGGCCGCCCCGAACAGCAAATTTGGCTGGGATCTCTCTCCAACATTGTACAGCAAACAGCAGGTCAATCTCTATCGCCTTGCGTGATGGTAATTGGGGAAGTAGTTAGATTGCGCGAATATTTAATCCAGCCAGAAAGCACAAATATGATCGATACACCAGTCACCACTAATAACAGCCAATTGCCGCTAGCAGGACAAACAATTTTAGTCACCCGCGCAGCTTCCCAGTCTGCTGAATTTAGCGATCGACTTCAGCAACAAGGAGCCCGCGTTATCGAAATGCCCGCCTTGGTAATTGGGCCACCTTCGAGTTGGGAACCATTAGACAGCGCGATCGCACAATTGTCAAGCTTTCACTGGTTAATTCTAACTTCCCACAACGCTGTAGACTGCTTTTTTCAACGATTACAAGCAAAAGGCAAAGACGCCCGCAGCTTGTTTGGTATTAAAATCGCAGTTGTCGGCAAAAAAACAGCCGAAAGTTTGCGATCGCACTCTCTACAACCAGACTTTATTCCCCCCAACTTTGTCGCCGATTCCCTAGTCGAGAACTTCCCCGATAACTTGCAAAACTGCAAAATCCTATTTCCCAGAGTAGAAAGCGGTGGCAGAGAAGTTTTAGTTAAAGAATTCACCGCTAAAGAAGCGCAAGTAATAGAAGTGCCAGCTTACCAATCTTGCTGTCCCGAAACTATCGATCCAGTCGCCCTCTCCGCACTCCAAAATCAAGCCGTAAATATCATAACCTTTGCCAGTTCCAAAACTGTGCATAACTTCTGCAATCTCATAGAACAAAGCCCGCAATTGTCCGGATCTCAGGATTGGTTGGAAAGCGTTTGCATCGCATCCATCGGGCCGGAAACTTCCAAAAGCTGTCAGAATTTATTGGGTAAGTTAGATGTGGAAGCCAAAGAATACACGTTAGACGGATTGACTGAGGCGATCGTTGAATGGGTTGCAGAATATCAAAGTTCATAAGTGCGAGCGGGCAGTCGTTAATTATCTAATCTGTAGTAAAATGGTTGTAATACCAATTGAAAAAAGTAAGTAAGGACACGGCAGTGCCGTGTCCCTACAGATGCTCGCGTAAAATCTCTGCAAGACTTTTATAAATTCGGATAAAATAGTTGTAAAATAACTAGGAGGAAAGAAACATGACCGCAAAAGACCAACTTCTTCAAGAACTCGACCAAGTACCAGAACCCGTGCTGCTGAAAGTGCTTGAATTTGTCCGTTCCTTAAAGACTGAAGAAGAACAACAAAAACTAGAAGCCAAAGCATGGCAGGCATATCTAGATTCAGAACGCGAAAGAAAGGAGGTTTACCGTCGCCTTGCCAACTCCTAATTTTGTCAGCAAAAGTATGGTTTTAAGTATCCACGCCAGACAGATAGAGAGATTTGGCGGCACTCCAGGCGTCAGAGACGAAGGTTTGTTAGAGTCGGCTTTGGCTCAGCCACAAGCAACTTTTGGCGTGGATTTTTTGCATCCAACAATTAGCGAACAAGCTGCCGCCTATCTCTATCACATAGCGATGAATCATCCCTTTATTGACGGCAATAAACGAACTATAGGCTTTTGCGGTGACAGATACCTTTTTGCGTTTAAATAGTTGCACTTTGAATTTGACGGACGATCGAGCATATGATTTAGTCATGCGAGTCGCACGGGGAACCATGACTAAGGAAGAACTAACCACCGAGTTCGAGTCATGTATTTTTGAGTTTTAATAAGTAAGTTGGGCAGCCTTCATTGAGATTAAGTAAGGTGCGGCGTACTCACCCTACATTGAAATAGCGAATCGCGGAACAAAAAAGCGAGTAAAATTATCACTAAAGAACAAAGCCGATCGCCTTTGCGTCAAATCAGTAATAAAACTAAACAGAAAAAAGCACAAACCGCCGATCGCCCTTTCTCCCGCAAATCCCGCTACCCAACTACAAATTAGCAATAGCCATGAATATAAATTTTTCTCGTTACGACACCTTAACCACCCTGCTAGCAGGAACTACCGCAGCCTTAACCATAGTCATCAGCCAACCCGCGATCGCCAAAACGCCCCAAGAAGTCGCCAGCATTGCCGGGCCGCTGACAGTACAAATTAACAGTTCCCTAGGAGACGGTTCTGGCGTAATTATTGCCAAAACAGGCAAAACATACACAGTTTTAACAGTCAATCACGTCGTAGAAAAAGCAGACGTGAAATACACCGTTCGCACGTCGATCGGCAAAAACTATCAAGCAACCGCAGTCACCCGCTTGCAAACAGCCACAACAGATCCGGATTTAGCAGTAGTCAAATTTGAAAGTCCCGAAGAATATCCAGTCGCGACGATCGCAGATTCCGATTTAGCCGTCATCGGCACTCAAATCTTCGTTTACGGCTATCCCGCTACGGGCGGACTTTTCGGCGCCGAACGAGAACCCGAACTCTCTCCCGGACTCGTTACCAGCCGCCCGCGCAACCGCCCAGAAGGTTACACTTTGCGGTATCAAGCCGTAACTTGGAGTGGTATGAGTGGCGGCCCAGTTTTTGACTCCGAAGCCCGAGTCATCGGTTTACACGGACAAGGGGAATTCGGTTTTGCTCAAACCAGTTCCGGGGAAGTCGCCCCGATTAAAACCGGATTTAACGCAGCAGTTCCAATCAATACATTTATCGCGAAGCTAGTGGCCGCGGGAATCAACAAATCCGAGTTGAAAGTAGACAATACTCCCCCAACGAGCGGCCCGGTATCCACCGCCAATCCGCAAGACGCCCAAGCCTATTATTTTCGAGGACTTTCGCTGTTAGATCGAGGAGATGCTTGGGAGGCGATCGCGGACTTCAACAGAGCACTCGCTTTCAAGCCCAAATATACCCCTGAATTGTATTTTAATATCGGTAATGCCCGCACTTTCATCACCGCCGGCTTGCCCCCACTCGAATCCACACGCGGTTCCACTGCTATTCAAGCATACACGCGGGCGATCGAAGCCAATCCCGGTTTTGCCGACGCTTACTACAACCGAGCTTTAGCTTACCTGGACAACAAAGACCAACCGAAAGCAATTGCGGACTTTCAAAAAGCAGCAGAACTTTACAAACAAGGCGGAAGAACCAGCGCCTATCAAGACGCGCTCAACAGAATCAAACAATTCCAGTAGAATTAGAAGTTAACAATTAAGAATTAAGAATGAATAATCCCATTTTTAATTCTTGATTTATTTTATACAAACAGCAGGTAAATAAACATGACTGCTATAACATTAAACCTCAATTCCATTATTAAATTAACTTCCGAACAGTTTTATCAACTGTGTGAAGAAAACCCGGGACTGAAACTAGAACGCAGCGCCAACGGAGAATTAATTGTCATGCCGCCAACCGGAGGAGAAACAGGGAAACGCAACTCAAAACTTAACTTACAGGTAGGAATTTGGAACGAACAAACCGAACTCGGCGAAGTGTTTGATTCCTCCACAGGATTTACCCTCCCAAACAAAGCCGATCGCTCTCCCGATGCGTCTTGGGTAGAAAAATCGCGCTGGGAAGCTTTGACGCCCGAACAAAGAGAAAAATTCATCCCGCTTTGTCCCGATTTTGTCATTGAATTAGTCTCACCCAGCGACAGCGTGAAAAAAACTCAGGACAAAATGCAAGAATATATGGAAAATGGCTGCCGTTTGGGTTGGCTGATTAACCGCAAAAAACGGGAAGTTGAAATTTATCGCCCCAGTCAAGATGTGGAAGTTTTACAATCTCCTCTCACCCTTTCTGGAGAAAATGTTTTGCCGGGATTTGTTCTCAATTTGCAAAAAATTTGGAATTAGTAGAATTAAATTTTGACTTATATCATCTTAAATAAAATTACCGTTACTATTTCGTAGTGAAGAATGCAAGTCATAGCGAGTTGGACCGAGACTCTCCGTCTTCACTACGAACCAATTTTGTTATTATCGTTCGTTGGAGGGAGATAATATTAGCTGAAAATGGGATAAAATTATAAGTATTCATAAAATTAACGCGCTTGAATTATGGTTCAAATAATTCAATCTAAAAATGTCACATTAGAAGAATTAAAAACGCTTTTTGACCTGCAACTTGTCACAGACGACCAATTTTTTATAGAATGGCAATACGAGTTGCCAGAAATCACCGACTTTCAAAAACGACAGCTAGATCGGATTAAAGCAGGTTACTTCAACTTGCTAGAGTATCCGCCGATGCTGGAAAAAACCATCAGTTTGTCGATCGTCTCTCCGCTGTTATTTGTCGGCGAGTTTTATCTGCATCCTTTCTACATTAAACCAGAAAAATCCGTCGAAATTTCCGAAGAAGATGAATGAGTTATCATTAAAGGCAGCATCGACACTTTAGTTTTAAAAGAGCAGTTGTGGCTGATGGTAATAGAATCGAAACGAGTTTCGTTTTCCATCGAAGCGGGCTTGGCGCAAATCTTAGCTGATATGCTGGCAAATCCTAATCCCAATAAACCTAGTTACGGCATGATTGCTACAGGAGGCAGTTTCATTTTTGTTAAATTAGTGCAAGGAGAATCCCCTCGATATAGCACATCTGATTTATTTGGAATTAGCAATCGCACCAATAATTTACATGATGTACTCCGAATCCTCAAACGCTTGAGTCAAATCGCAGCTAGCAATGAGTCATGAGTCAGGAGTCATTAGTCATTAGTTATTAGTGACTTTGGACGATCGCACCCCCATGCCCTCTTCCTTCACAATTACCACGGCGAACCGATCATAGTAAAAGCAGCCCAATAATAAGGATGCGACAAATTTCGATCGCCCCTGGTGGTCAACTCCGACGGTAAGGGCAGAGCTTGATTGTTGCCCGATCGCACCAAATAACCGTCTTGCAACCGCACTTCTCCCCGCAACATCGCCAACTGCGCTTGCCGCAAAGCCTCAGCCTTAATCGGCGCTGTGCGCAACTGCTGGTAAAACTCAGTCATCAGCCCCAAAGTACCGACATCGCTGACATACCACAAACTCGCCAAAGCCGATTTTACCCCCGCGTGTACCGCCAACCCCGCAAACCCCAACTCAGCTTGTTCGTCTCCCACCGCCGTAGTACACGCACTCAAAACTAACAACTCCACCTGCGGGTTAGATAACTTCAACTGCTCCAACTGATTCAACCGCAACTTAGTATCCCAAAACTGAATGTAAGAATTTTCCGCCCCCCCAGGCTGAAAATCGCCGTGAGTAGCTAAATGAATAATTTTGTATTGGGGTTGATTGCGCTTCTCCTTCAAATTTGCCAAAGTAAAAGCTTCATTGAGAAAAGAGGAACCGGGCCAAATCTTGCCCACAATTGTCGATATTTCCAGCGGCACCGCAGGCAAAGGATTTTGATCGTATTTGGCAGGAAAATTCGACGCACCCATCGCTAAAACTTCAGAACCCTTAACATCGGCATAGCGAGTATCAGTTAAACTCAAACTCGGAATCAGCCCCAAACTGTACTTTTCTACCAAAAAGTGCTTGCCGTCGTAAAGAGCAGCCAAAGGCAAAGTCCGCAAACCGGCATCCATCGAAAACACCAAAGTGTCAATCTTGTTAGCCTCCAATTCCGGTTGCAGCGGTGCAATTAACCACTGGTAAAGTTCCTCGGCAGGTTCCTTGTAATCAGCAGCATTCAATCTCCTGGGAGTTCTGATAGCATTAGTAAATTCTTTAGCAACTTGCAGCACTGTCTCGCGGCTTGCAGGCACGCTTTTAAAAACATTTTTGCCGTTTGGCAATAACAACACAAGTTCTAAATGTTTGTCTTTCGCCCACACGTAAAGGATGGCTGGTTTAACTCCAGTCAACCGATTGACACTGCTGAGAGTATCTCGAATACTTTGCTGCGTGACCGACTTTTGACCGAGATTGCCCCCAAAGTAACGTTCAAATTCCCGGCCCTGAGTTCTATCCCTTTGCTGCACTGCGTCGATCGGATTTATTTGCCCGATCGAACTCGATCGAGAAATCTCAGGAACCCTAACATTCCCGATACTTCCTGCACTCGCCCCACTCGCCGGCTTCTGTGCAGTTGCCCCCCCGCTGCCGTTTTCTGTCGCCGCCGGCGCACCCTGATTGTCTGTTAACACCGACTGCGACAGCAATACCGAGCCGGTCGCAGTTTCGTTCGACCCCGCCTCAACAGACGTAGCAGCAGGTTCTGGCGAGACATTTGCGGTACTGCTCTTTGGCGCAGACGCTGCGGAGGGGAGACTCACCTCCGTCACAATTTGTTGAGAATTGGCTGTAGTTTTCAGTTCCACGCTGGTAGTTGGTGCCGGACTCGACACGATCGCCAGCGGCCCGATAGTAGTTGAGGAGGTGGCAGTGTTCAACTTCGAGTTTCCCGTCCCAACAGTCGCCACCGTACAGGTTCCCGACGGGCAAGTGCTTTGAGAGAGCGTCAGCGAACCCGATCGAGCCAGCCCGTCTGTAGAAATGCTGACCTCGGCGCGATCGGCAGCCGTTCCCGTTCCCGCAGCCCGAAACGCTCCCCCAGCCTCGATTGCCACATCGCCGCCCGTATTGCCGCGAGCTTTGATCGAAACAACTTCAACATCTTTCTGTCCGCTAATCTTGCTCGAACCGGCACTTCCCGACTGCGAACTGGAATTGATCACCCCTGTAACGATCCGCCCCGGCGCCGCAATCGAAATATCTCCCCCGCTTCTAGCACCGAAAGCATCAATGTTGCCGGTTTCTACCGCAGCGGCGCTGTCGATGTTGATATCGCCCGCCGCGGAAGCCGATCGAGATGAAAGCGTACCAGCAGTTAAGTTGCCTTGAGTGCTAGTAATGTTAATCCCCGCAGTCGAGGTAACGTCTCCGACGGCTACAGTACCGCCCATCAGAGCGATCGTGGCGTTATCAGTTCCGACGATCGCACCCGTTCCCACGATCGCGCCAGTGCCATTGGGCGATTGAATCGTCGTCGGGTCTTGAAATGTCACCGTCACTGGTGTGGAATCTGGCGTTCCAGAAGCAATCGATATCGCACCGCTACCGTCAGAACGCCCGATCGCGATCGAAGCAAACCCATTCCGCAGCGAGTTCAATTCCGCAGCAGTCAAGTTCAGAGCTTCGGTATCGCCAGAACCTTCAATTATAATATTTTGACTGGGATCGGCCTGTTGCAGCACCAGATTGCCGTTGCTGGCGATCGAATTGTTGCCACCCGTCAAGTCAATATCGTTGCCGGTTAAAGTAATATTTCCCGGTGTTTTCGAGCCGCCAGCTTGGATCGCACCCGCAGTGACTCGATTCCGTCCCGTCAGCGTCACATTCCCCGCGCGATCGCCCCTCGTGTCGATCGCCCCTGCAGTCACCGTGCCCTGTGCGGTAACGCTAACATCTCCCGCCTCCGAGCGTGGCACTTTGGCAGAATTGACAGAAGTGTTGATGGTGGGGGCAGTTCCAGTACGTAGCTGACCGGTTGTGACATTGCCCGCTGTGCTGGCGATGCGAATTTCCTGATTGTTGGTAGTGATATTTCCGGTTCTGATATTGCCGTCAGCTTTGAGAGTAATTGAGGCATTGTCGGCCCCTGTCAAGGAATTTGTGGTAGTGATTGTTCCCAAACCCGCCGGCGATTGAATAATTAGCGAGTCATAAAATGTGAAATCGTTGGCAATCAGAATCGAACCGATACCGTTGCTGCGGCCGATCGTAATTCCAGCAAACCCATTTTGCAAACTTCCGAGGTCGCTTGCCGTCAGATTCAAATAAATATTAGTGCCGACATCTCCAGAACCGCCGATCGCAATATTTTGACCTGGGTTCCAAGGTTGCAGTACCAAAAAGCCAGTGCCGCTGACTGAATTTTTGTCGCCTTTAAAATTAATTTCATTACCAGTCAAAGTAATGTTTCCCGAGCCCCCTGCGACGAAGCTCACTCCCAGAACATTCTGAGCAGTCACAGTTACATTTCCCGTCGCTTCCGGACCGCTGGCATCAAGTTTTTGGGCCGTTACGTTCAGGCCTTCGAGTAAAATATTCCCGCTGGTTCCGGTGCTGGGATTCGATGAAGAAATATTGGCGGCAACGGTTGTTCCCGGACTAATTAAACTAATATTTCCGCCGTTGCTTGACAAATTGCCCGCAGTAATTTGATTTCCCGAAATGGCGATCGCACCGCCTTGAGTGCTAATTGTATCGACCGCATTCATCGAAAAAACACCCGCCCCACTGCGATCGGCATCTGCTCTCAATGTCACCGAACCAGTAGTTGCTGCAAAGCTCAACTCATTGTCCGCCAAATCAGCAATTGTAATATCGTTGAGCGCTTCTAGAACCACATTTGTCGTCGCCGACATACTTTCCAAAGCTCTAGCCGAAATTCTCAGCGAAGGCTCAGAATTGTTTGGCTGTTCGGGTGGCGTTCCTGTTGCCAAAATATTATTGTTGGCAATTATTGCCGCATCGCCGCCGCCTTCTGGGGAATCTGTAATTAAAATATTCTCTGGATCTAACAGCAAAGTCCCCAAACCGTTTGTCCCAGAAGTATCGACAGTACCGTTAAAAATCAATCTTTGCTTGCCCGAAACTTCGACCAACCCGCCAACACCTGCGGTTTCCGTTGCAGAAACGCCATTCGCGCTGATGCTGCCCAAAAATGCTGTTGTGTTGTCAGCCCAGACAAAAACTCTGCCCCCGTTGCCTGATTCAGTTGCGTTTGCGGCGATCGAACTTTTGCCATCCACGTAAGTCATTGTTGCATTCGGCACAGTTCCCTCGCCTCGGTAATCTCCCCCGATCCGCACCGTTCCGCCGCCGTCCGGCCCCGAAGCCTCAATATTCGCTCCAAACAGCCCTACCTTGTCGCCCAACACGTTGACACTTCCTCCCGCGCCCCCCCTGGCAGACACGTCCGCATCACCCGCTACCAGCGCAGTTCCAGCACCTGCAGGCACTGTTTGGCCGCCCGTCAGCACGACTTCACCTTGAGCGTTCGTAGTTATACCCGTAGCGTTAGCCACACCTGGCCCCGAGAGCAGCCGAGGTAAACTCTGCGGAGAGAAGGGAAGAGCTTCCGAACCCGACACTCCCGCAGCCGGAGAAACTTCTAAACTCAGCAAAAGTCCGTTTTGACTGAACCGCACCAGATTTTCGCCCGGGACAGCCGCCACAGTAATTTGACCGCCCGGGGCTGAAAGTTGCCCTGTACTGATGACCGTACCGCCCAGCAAAGTCAAATTTTGCCCCGTGCCGACAGCCAAGTTACCGGCATTGACAATGCTTCCCGGCTGTGAGCCAAAAACAAAAGCATTCGGCGTTCCGACTAGGGCTGCGTAGTCGTTCGCCCCTGTACTGTTGAACCAACGGTCGTCAAAACCGATACCGCTAGCGGTGGTAGCAAAAAAAGACCCGGACACATCGAGTCGGGCATTTGCTCCGAAGATGATGCCTGCGGGATTCATCAGCAACAAGTTAGAATTGCCGCCGCTAACTTGAATTAGACCGTTAATTAAGGAAGCGTCCCCGCCGACAACGCGGCCGAGGATATTTTTAACGGTTGGGTTGGAGATGAAATTGGCAGTTTCGCCAGAATTCAGACCGAACCGAGTAAAACTGTGGAACAGATTTGCTCCGTCTCTGGAGGGAGTGCCGCCTTGAATGTCGTAGCGAGGGGGCGACCCTGTACCTGGGGCGGTGACAGCGGTTCCGGTGCCGTCTGGGGCTGGAGTAATAGATTGTGCTGCAGCAATTTGAGATTGGGGATAAATTGCCACGAGTACCCATCCGCTGCTATTTTCTTTGAGGAAAAGCAGGTTGGGGGAAAAATCTAATATCCAAAATCCGGCAATGGGAATTGCTGCCAGAATCGACCGCACAGCACGTTGAGCATTCATAAGTTTGCCTCGGTCTAGACCTTAATTCGAGTTTAAAATTGAGATTTTAGGTAAAAAAGAGTCGATCGCACCCCAATGCTGACACTTCCTAACGCTAGTTCTCGATCGCAAATCTTAAATTTTCAGTCTAAATTTGATTGTGTCACCAACATAGCAAAGACAGACAGTAAGTGTCGAAACCCAGGAAATTTAAACAGCGAAAATTATGAGCGATGGAATTGTGCGTCTGATTGGTTTAACTGGGGGCATCGCCACCGGTAAAACCGCTATATCTAATTATCTGAGAGATGCCTGTGGATTTCCGATTTTAGATGCCGATATTTACGCCCGCGAAGCTGTGAACCCCGGTTCGCCAATACTGTACTCTATTGTAGAACGATACGGCGCGGGTATTTTGCTGCCCGACGGCAATTTAAATCGGCCCGAGTTGGGAAATATTATTTTTTGTAACCCAGCCGAGCGACAGTGGTTGGAACAACAGATTCACCCTTATGTCCGTCGCCGATTTGTTGAGGAAACCCAAAGCTGCATTGCTGCATTGACTCCGGTATCGCAAGGCACACATCACTTAAGTACAAAAACTCAAGAAACCGGGTTTGTTCACCGTCATCAAAAGCTAGAACGAAGTATTGTTGAAAAAAACTCCGGTTTCTGCGCCCCGACTGACACGTTGACTTTGGTTTTGGTAGTGCCGCTGCTGTTTGAAGCTAACATGACTGACTTGTGTACCGAAATTTGGGTGGTGTACTGTTCGCCGGGAGTGCAGTTAGAACGACTAATGCAGCGAGACGGCTTGAGTTACGATCGAGCTAATGCCCGCATTAACGCCCAGTTATCGCTAGCTCAAAAGTGTCAACAAGCTGATGTTGTTTTGGACAACTCGTCAACCCTGGATTCGCTTTTCGTGCAGATAGATGCGCAAGTCAGTCGATTTAAGATTTGAGATTTCAGATTGACTCAGCGATATCAGTTTAAAAAGCCGGTTTTTTTAATCCCTGCGCGCAAGTTAGTAGATTTGAGTTTTGAGTTTTGAGTTTTGAGATTGACTCCACGATTTTGTGAACGGGCTTTTTTTCCCGAACCGCTTTCGACTCGTCCTTCGGAGCGGCGCGCTAGCCATTTTGACAAAAAGCAAGAGCAGAAAAAAAATAAAAAACGTTCACAATTCCTTTAAAAATACCATAGCAACCATTTATGAAGTTATTCTGAAGGATGAGACATTGCTTGCTTTAAGGAATCTTATGCACCAAAAACTTTAATTTATATGTAGGGTGCTGATGACGCGCCTCTGTACTCTGCTATTTTGTCTTTAATTCGAGGGTGGCATCCTAATATCAATAAATTATGAAATTAATCTGAAGAGTATTAAAAATTTATAGTTTGCGGTTTTCGTTTCCTTATTTGCAGATTGTTTCAAGAGGATTCCAGGGTTTATACCATTTGAGATTTGAGATTTGAGATTTTAAAATTGGGAATGATTTATAACTACCAGGGTTTGGAGCACCGGCCTAGAGTGGCATTGTTTTTTTCTAGATGGTATTGAATTTAGCTGGTTGGCCGCCAATAGCAGACAACTCGAAGTTACGAGCGAACAAGCGAGCTAGATCAGGGGTTTCAGCCACATTTAAGGAAAAATAAAAAAAAGTGTATGTGCCGTCAATTACTAATTGATGGTTTCACCGCAATTAATTTTTTTATCCTGATAGCAGAGTACAGACTGTGTATCAAGAAGGGGAAAATACAAACACCAAAATTGATGATGCGCGTTTACTCTTCCATCCTGATGTCAAGCCTGTTACTGAGCGGCACCGCAGTTAGCGCTCAAAGCTTAGAAACTCGATCGACCTTTTTTGCTCAACACAACTGTGTTCCCGAAATTTTAACCGCCGTAGCCGACACTCAGACCTTTTACGCAGATAACGATAAAAATACCCCGCCAGAACGAGGCGAGGGGAGATAAAGCCGAAAAAAGCGATAATTGCAGGGAATTAGGGGGAGAATGGCAGAATGGAAAATTGGGACAAGAAGAGAAAACTTGAAGATTTCAATTCATGAATTCAGGACTTACGTACTGCCTACCAAAAAACCGATTTTTTAGCCGTATTTGACGATTCAAGACATAATTTTTGGCTATTCCGGTTTTTTGGCCAAGCATACTCAAGATATCAGATGCCACAAACGGCCGCGAAATGTTGTACTCAAAAAATCAAGGTAAAGCGCGAGTAGAATCTGGCGCTTTACCTTGATTCTTTCAACTTTTGCAGCTTTAATCTTCTTCCGCAGCTTCGCCACCAACAACGACATCGCGAATCCGCAAACTCGGGCCGCCGCAGCCCACCGGCAAACCGCTTTGTCCTGCCTTGCCGCAGCCGCCGGATTCATCCCAGTAGAAATCGTCGCCGATCGCCTCAATATCGGCTAAAGTGCTGAAAACATTACCCGAAAGAGTAACATCCCGCACCGGATTGTCGAGTTTTCCGTCGCGGATCATCCAAGCTTCGCCGGCACTGAAAGTAAACATTTCGCCGTTAGTCATGCCACCTTGCCAATTGCGCGCATAAACTCCTTCTTTGATGTCCGAAAATAAGTCAGCAACTGGCGTGTCACCCCGTTCTATCCAAGTATTCGTCATGCGGACGATCGGCGGATAATGATAATTCAAACAGCGAGCATTGCCAGTAGGCGTTTCTCCCAATTTGCCCGCCGTTTCCCGCGAGTGCAGCCGCCCGACTAAAGCGCCGTCTTTAATTAACTGAGTAGTAGTCGCGGGAGTGCCTTCGTCGTCGTAGAAATAGCTGCCCCGGTGTCCCTCTGGCGCTGCACCGTCGAAAATTTGCAAGTTTTCTGGACCGAACTGGCGGCCGAGGGTCATAATTTCCAAAATGTCGGGATTTTCGTAGGCCATGTCAGCTTCGGAAAGGTGTCCGAAGGCTTCGTGGACGAACAATCCGGTCAGAATTGGGTCGATGACGACGGTGTAGGTGTTGCCTTGGACGGGGGGTAAGGCTAGGGAATCTACGGCTCTCTGGGCGGCGCTGCGAACTTGAACATCGAGATCGGTTAAGTCTTCGTAAGCTTTGCGGGAACCAGTGGTTTCGCGGCCGGTTTGTACGGTTTCCCCGCTGCGGGCTGTGGCGGCAAAGCGCATTTCCATGTCTGCCCAACCTTGTTCGAGCATGGTGCCTTCGGAGGTGGCGAGGATCATCCGCTGGGTGCTGTCGCCGTAGCGCACGGAGATTGTGGCGATACGGGGGTCAATGCTGCGGAGAATCGCCGCGTAGCGATCGCACAATTGCTTTTTGTCAATTAGGGGAACCAGACGGGGGTCTGTTCCTGTCAGCGGCAGCAAGCAAATATCTTGTACTGGGGTAACTGGTGCCAGAACCGTTTCTTCTTCGCCAATCAGTTTGGCGGCGGCGATGGCTTCTTCGATTCTTTCGGCGAGGGTGGAAAGTCGGTTAAAACTGGCAAAGCCCCAGCCGCCTTTGTGACAAGCTCGGACTTGGCCGCCAATTGAAACTCCTTCGCTGAGGGTTTCAATTTTTTCGCCCCGCAGCAGGATGTCGGTGCCTTCGGCTTCTTCGAGTCGAATTGCCAGATAATCGACTTGGTTGCGGTAGCGTGCCATTAAGTCTGACAGCAGATTTTTCGAGTCGGCGATCGAGGTGGGCATAAGGAAAGCACGGTGTTTAACTGACTTCATTTTGCACTTTTGTCAGGGCGATCGTGCAAAATATCGCCCCAAGCGCGGAGATTGCGACTTATTGGTACGGTTCTGCCAATGTCGTTAGTTGACAAATGTGGATATCCTGTGGGTTAGGAGGAAGGCGCAAGAAACTATGCGGGATTTTTCGATCGTGCTGGTGCTTGACTCTTAACTCCTGAACTTTCCTATACATAAATACTTCACCCTTCATGCCTCCGAAGGTGGGTTTATAACTGTGAATACTTACTTTTTACCGACAATAAGCGAAATTTTAGCCTCCGAAGGCCAAGAAAATGACCTCTGTCTCTTTGATGCTAAGTTGGCGGGAGAAAACAACCGCCATCGGTGTCCTGCCAGCCGTGGGGCTGCTCGGCTGAAAGCTGAACAGGAATGGTACGGGGCGATCGCAGCTTTGAATCAAATGCTCGACCGGCAAAAACCCGGACAAAAAACAGATGCCGATCGAGCCAATTCTCGATCGACAATCCCCAATTCCTGTCAGGGATTGGTGTTGTCCGGCCCGTCTTCGGTTTTGACTGACCCCGCTTTGGCTTCGGGCTTTGCCAATTGGATTTTTACCAGTATTCCCGACAACGATGCTGCTTTGTGGTCTTTTCGGGCTAGACAAACTTTAGCTTTACTGCCGGCGGCTGATGAGCAAATATCTGTGCCTGCGGCGGCCCCGGCTTTGGCTTTGGCGATCGGCGATCCTTTGGCGCACGAGCAGTTTTGTTTGGTTTTAACTGCTAGTTTTAGCCTGGTGATGGTTTTGGGTGAAAATTCTGCGGGAATTCCGGCTTTTCTATTTTCTTTCGACCCGCAAGTAGTCGCCAAAGCTTGGGAAGTTTTGCGGCGCAGGGTGACTGAAAGCGACTGTTTGCTTGTCAATTCTGACGGCAGCTTCAATTTACCAGTTAGCCAATTAACTAATAATTCTACTAAATTAGACGCGCTGTTCGAGCAGTTTTCGCCTGTTGCTCCAAATTATCAAACAGTGATGCAGTTCAGCCGCTTGCTGTTGCATAATTTGCCGGTTGGGAAAGAGGAAGCAGGCAGGGTAAAGGATGAAAGAATTGATGATGGTTTGAACCCGAGGCGTCAAAAGTTATCGGCTACAGATATCAACTGCAAATCTCCAATTCCTCTGGCTACTAAAGAGGTGGAATTGCTACAGGCGATCGCCCACGAAGTCCGCACACCTTTGGCTACTATTCGCACGCTGACTCGGCTGCTGCTGAAGCGACCCAAACTCGAGCCTGTAGTGGTCAAGCGTTTGGAAATGATTGATGCTGAGTGTACCGCTCAGATCGATCGCTTCGGTTTAATTTTCCGCGCCGTGGAATTGGAAATGTCGCAAGCCAAAAATTCGGGCGTGCAGCTAACAGCAATGTCCCTCGGTGAAGTGCTGCAAAATAGCATTCCCCGCTGGCAAAAACAGGCGGCTGTGCGCAACCACACTTTGGAAGTTATTGTTCCGAAAAAGTTGCCGGCGGTAGTCAGCGATCCGACGATGTTGGATCAGGTTTTAACTAATTTGATTGAGAATTTTACTCGAACTTTGCCATCGGGGAGTCGCATTCAGGTGGAGGTGACATTGGCGGGCGATCAGTTAAAGTTGCAGTTGGAATCGGAACACCTACCTCAAGGTAATGGCGCATCGACTTTTGCAGCTAAGGCGAATGCTCCTTTGCGATCGATCGGGCCTTTGTTGATGGTGCAGCCGGAGACGGGAAGTTTGAGTTTAAATTTGAGCGTGACTAAGAATTTATTTCGGGCTGCTGGCGGGAAGTTGGTAATTCGCCAGCGGCCTGAAAAGGGTGAGGTGATGACGGTATTTTTGCCGCTGCAATAGTTATTAATTATTGGCAAAATCTGTAGGGGCGGGTTTAACCAACCATCTATGTAAGAAACGAACAATATAATAAACCCGCCCCAGCCCAACGACTCATGTTAATCTAGGTTATTGGTTGGTGGGGGCGGGTTTTTATAGATTGTTTGTAAGCCTAAAATATTGTTGGTAAAACCCGCCCCTACAGCACGATCGCATTAATCAATTAAAATCTCAATGACAAACTCCGTTCCTTCCCCCAGTGCAGAAATACAACTCAGTTTTACGCCGTGTTTTTAGTCTACAATTTGACGCGCTATCGCCAGTCCCAGCCCAGTTCCTTGACCCACGTCTTTAGTGATAAATAGATGGTCGAAGATACGATAAATTTATTTACGATCACTCGATCGGAAATAAAACCGATATTGTTCAGACTCATTGGTTCGCCGGCAGCTTGGCTGGAATGCAAGCTGTTTATTACGCCCATATTCCAGTACGAATCTTCACCAGGGAACATCCTTCGATTAAATACTATTCGCCTCATGCTCCAAGCAAGCATGGCTTGATATGGGAATGTGCCACCAATATTATTGGTGTTACCAACACAAGCAAACAAGCCATGATAGAAAGCGATTCGTGCCTTAGAGAAAAGGTGATTAACAACGCTTTTCTCTGTACCCAACGATACGACATAAAGAATCACATACAACGACTTGAATAATTTTATGTCTGTGAGCTTCAAAAGAGTAGGAAGTAGGAGCAAGTGTCAAGCCTATGGATTTGTTAATTTCAATAACTTTCGTTCCCGATTATCTCGATCGGCTTTTTTGAATCAGCCCTGCTGCCATTTCTAAATGTTGAAAACTCTCCGTATCTCCTCGTAGGCTTGTTTCTGTATTTCCAGGGCAAGCCAGGTTACATGGACAAAATAAGACGCCAAATTGTCACAGCATAGTGGATTATTGTCGTAGGTGTGGGTATAGCAGAATTTGAACGTGCTGTCGATAGCCATGTTCAACAGACCCAGTTCAGAGTTTTCTAACATAAATCGCGAAATTACACGCTGGTCATTCTGACGGCAATCCATCATGTATTTATCCACAAAATTATTGGCAATATAGTTAAGCATACGGAGATAAGCCCATTTGTAGCCAATAATAAAGCCACTATTGAGGTACTTTGCTGGATGCCCTAAATAGTTAGACAAAAAGAAGGGAAGTACATCTGCACTGTGGTGGCAGAATACAGTTTCGGCACTGATAATAATATCTCTACCTGTGGCACTGAAGTCGGCTGCCAATCCAGCAGGATCGTAACGAATGCACAGCACATCATAGGCATCCGTAAAGACGATGATTGTGTCGTCAGCAATATCGGTATCAGAAGCTAAGAAGTCGCGAACCTTGAATATCTTTGAGAGGAGTCCCAGTCGCGGACAGTAATTATCGAGGATACGCAAGTTACCCTGCAATGATGAATACAGTGGCTGGACGCGCGGACTACCTGCGTCGCACAAGGTGATGAAAATAGGTTCTTCAGGAATTTGCATAAGCCTCTACTCGCTTCATTTCTTGATTCCACTTACACAGACTGTAACCTGTGATATCAAATCAGTTTGTATCCGAATTATACGGCGAGAGCGTCGTTACCGCTCACGCTGATATCACCAAAATATATCATTCCATTGAAGCACAGGAGAAGGTTCTCGAAGCTGAGCCCAATGCGATCTTAGTTCTTTCAGGTACACATACAAATCGTGCCAGCCTTGAGGATAAAATTCGCAATGCGAGTAATTGCCAATACCGGAAAAACCCGCCACCAACATTAACTCGCGTCTTCCCTCGTTCCCCGCAAGAGTCTCGCAACCACAGATGCGATCGAATGCTGCCAATAATTGGGCAACTTCGGTTTCTCTGCCGTAGAGTTTCTCTGGTATGATGAACCGATCGCACACATCCCGCCGCGCGATCGCAAAAGTTTCTATTTTACCGCTTTCTTTTAGTTGACGCAAACAAAATTCTAAATCAAATTTCAGCCCTAATGCACTCTGATAACGGTTTTAGGCATTTTTCGCCATCAATTTCATCACGATGTCGCAGAGAACGTGGGGAATTTCTTCGCTTCTGTTTTCGCCAAGCAGTGGCGGTTGTTTGGCAATATGAGAGTGTACCAATTCCATCGGCTCGTTAGACTGAAACGGCAATTCTCCCGTCAGCAACTCGTAAAAGGTGACACCAAGAGAATAAAAATCAGTGCGGTAGTCAATGCCGCGATTCATTCTTCCCGTTTGTTCGGGAGACAAATAGCTTAGTGTCCCGTCGAGCACGTTGGGACTCATCAGCGTTTGAGTTTCTCGCGGCAGCAAAGATGCAATACTAAAGTCAATGAGTTTGACTTGTTTCGTCTCAGGAGTAATCAGAATGTTGGCGGGTTTAATGTCTTTATGAATGATGCGGTGGCGGTAAAGTTTATCTAATGTATTGCTCAGGTCGATCGCAATTTGGAAAAACTCAACCAGAGAGGGAACGGTTTTCCCTTTCCCCGTCCATTCCTGGAAAGAAATTCCCCCGAAGTCTTCCACAATCAGCGCATAGCCATTCCGGTAAGCTTCCAAGCTGTAGGTTTGGAGGATTCCGGGCAAATTCAGGTTTTTGACGATCGTGTACTGATTGCGAAATTGCACCAGTTCGCTGAAGCTGGGATACTCGTTCCGCAAGACTTTGATGGCGACAGGTTTTTGGTCGCACAGGCGAATTCCGCGATAAACTAGGGTGCGAGTTCCTGAGTAAATTTGAGCGAGAATTTGATTACCAGTTAGTTGTTTTAGAGCGATAGTTGTTTTTTTATTAATTTATTTTTTTATTATTATGATAATCTAAGTAGGTAGGTGGAAATAAAGCTCCGGATCGGGTGGGTTTTAAAGCGATAAACTGGTGGCTAGTGTATATACCCGCTAAAGCAGCCCCTACAAGATATTATTATTTTTCGCGCCGATTTACTTAGTGTAAATCAGATTTAACCCTGGTATAAATACTGGAAAATACCACTAATTTTCCAGGCCGCAAACAGCTAACCGTTAACAGTTAACCGAATTCAGTTAACCGTTAACAGTTAACCAAATTCAGTTAACCGAATTCATTCTGGCTTTTAAGGCATCTCGCGCTTGTTCTCGATCGTCAAAATGGACTTTTTCGGTACCCAAAATTTGATAATCTTCGTGTCCCTTTCCTGCAATCAGCACGCCATCTCCCGGTTTAGCGTCCATAATAGCAGTGCGAATTGCAGCGGCTCGATCGCACATCACGATCGGCTTTACTGCGGCGGGAATTCCTGCTAAAACATCCTCCAAAATGCGATCGGGATTTTCCGTGCGCGGATTGTCGGAAGTAACAACAGCTAAATCGGCTAATTCTGCAACGATTTTACCCATGATCGGGCGTTTCGTGCGATCGCGATCGCCGCCGCAGCCAAACACGCAAATCATCTGACCCGGAATAAACGGCCGCGACGCCTTCAGCAAGTTCTCCAAACTGTCGGGAGTGTGCGCGTAATCGACAATGACGCTAATATCTTGGTCTGGACTAATTTGCACCCGTTCCATCCGTCCCGGTACTCCCGAAAACTGAGATAACTTCTCCACAATTGCGGACAAATCTAAACCCAATTCTAAAACAGCACCGACAGCAGCCAACATATTTGATAAATTGAACTGACCGACTAAAGGCAAAACAAAAGCCGTTTCGCCCTTCGGAGTGTGCAGCATTCCCTTAACTCCATTGGGCTGATACTGCAAATCAAAAGCATACAAATCTGCCGTTTTGTCGCTAGTGCTATAACTCCAAACTTTTTCAGATTTAATGGTTTCAACTATCCGCTTACCGTAGGGGTCGTCAATATTAACTACCGCCCGATTTATGAGGTAATTTGGACTGAACAAAAGCGATTTAGCCTCAAAATAATCTTCCATATCGCGGTGATAATCGAGATGGTCTTGAGTCAAGTTGGTAAACACAGCAACTTCAAAACTACACCCCAAAACTCGCTGCTGCGCTAGGGCGTGGGAACTGACTTCCATCACGCCGTGTTTGCATCCGGCGACTACAGCTTCTGCTAATTGCTTTTGCAGGTCAACTGCAAAAGGTGTGGTGTAAAGTGCAGTTTGTTGGAAGCCCGGCCAGCGAGTGTAAAGCGTGCCGAAAATCGCCGTCGGCAACTGCATTTCATTGAGCAAAAATTCGATTAAATGAGTTGTTGTCGTTTTGCCGTTAGTCCCGGTAACGCCGACAAGTTTTAATTTGCTAGCTGGATTGCCGTAAAAAGCAGTTGCTATTTGACCGCAAACTTGAGCCATATCGGCTGCTGCGATGACGCAGGGAACCTCTTCTCGCCCCTTGCTAAGGGGGGAAGGAACCTCTTCTCGCCCCTTGCTAAGGGGGGAAGGAACCTCTTCTCGCCCCCCCTTAGCAAGGGGGGGTTGGGGGGGTGTCTTCTCCGCGGCTTGGGTGGAAATTATGGCGGCAAGTGCACCAGATTCGATCGCACTTTGCCAAAAATCTCCGCCATCTACCCGAGTTCCCGGCATTCCCAAAAATAAATCTCCCGCCTGACAAGCGTGGGAATTAGTGGATAAACCCTTGACTTCGGCATCGAGGGCAGGATTTTTGGCGTCAAAGGAAATGCTGGGAACTGCTGCTAATAATTCTCTCAATTTCATCTGAAAAACTCCTTACTTGGATGTCTTGAATATGACTTGCGCAACACATTTTTTGAGCCGCTATCTATCTACAGGCTTTTGCTGTGCGACCCTACAGGTTTACAGTAAAGTGCGCACCGCGCACCCCGAGGCCAGGATTAATACCTGAGTTTTTGCGTAAATCGTATTATTGTGACGGATCGATTTGCAAATATTTCTGTAACATTTGTTCCAATTGGGCGACACTACAGCGGGGAGAAGGACGGGGTAACAGTTCTTCAGCGGAGAATGCAGCCTCGCCCGCAGAATTTATTGGCTGAGGCTGCACTTTAAACAAAACTGGAACTTCGTACTGATAAGCTTGAAACCAGTCATCGCGTTCGGTAATATCTCTGACTTCGAGTTGAAACTTGAGGCTTTCAATCTGTTCGAGTTTTTCTTGCAACCCTTCGCACAAGTGGCAGCCGGGTTTGCTGTACAAAATCAATCGCATCATAAGAGTACAATTAGACTCGATATTAAATTCTCAAACGTGCGATCGCAAGTTGGCGAACCCAACGCGAGTAAGACGCAACTCACGGCTTTATTGGTCGCAATGCGCGATCGAAGTTATCTTAGCATTGGCAGCGAACAGATTACCGCGCTTGACAATCAAAACACTACAACCCCATCCCTCTCTTTCTTCTCTTCCTCTGTGCCCTCTGCGCCTCTGCGGTTAAAAAATAAATCTAGTTCACAAATCAAAGACTTAAATTTATTCACAACACCTAATTGTAAACTTAACCTTGACTAATAAATCAATGTTTAGTATAGTATATAAATAGCCCTACACAAAGGAGGCAGTATGGACTGCACCGAATACGCAGAAGCCAAGCGAAAAGCAGCTAAAAAAATCAGCGCCGACATTCGAGAACGCTGGAACAATCGCATCGTCACGCGAGGATTGCACTTGATGGGTGAAGCGGGTGCCGTGCAGTATTTAGCTGATTACGGGCGCGGGATTGGTACGGCAAAAGTTATTGGTTTTGCACTGTGCGCGGAATCGGAAGGATACCCGGAAATGGCTTTTGGCTTTTGGAAAAGAGCGTTTGAATTGGAAACCGGAGAAAAGCCGATCGCCCTGAATTCTCCAAACAATTCTACCGCCGATTTCGCTCCTGCTAAACAATCAACTTCCGCCCCAAAAATAGAAACTGCAAACAATCCCATTGTTGCCGAATTGCCGCCGCACTTGCAGCCGGGAAGGATTGTGACGATGCAGCCAGTTGACGCACCGAGCGATCGTTCTTATTATATCGAAAATCCCGATTATTGGGGGCAGCCGAAGCGCGACGGCAATCGAGTAGTTGTCATTGCGACGCCAGATAAAGTATACTACCAATCGCGATCGACTAACCTGCGACAGCAAGCATCAATTGAGATCGATCGCACATTAATCGACACAGCCGCTAAAATTGGCACCTTTGTTTTAGACGGCGAACTGTATTACAAAAGCTGTACCGGCAGCGAACACCGCACGGGGGCGCAAGCTGCTACAGTTAATATTGAAAGCGGTTTTCCGACAATCCAGCCCAGCGCAATTTATGCCATTTTTAAAAGTTTGTTTTTCAAAGGCAATGATTTAACTGCCGTGGCAGAATCCGAACGAATTGCAGCGGGAGTTGAAGTTGGCGAAATGCTGGCGAGTTTATCCCCAGCCTTTGAAATTGTACCGACATTTCGCACCGCCGCCGAAAAACTCGTGCTGGCAAATCAGCAGGAATCTGAAAATAGAGAAGGCGAAGTTTGGGTATTGCACAACTGCCACTATGTCGGCGGAAAAGATATTAAAAAATATCCGATGGTGAGGACTAAATACTGTCAAGAATACGATTTGTTTATTGTGGGATTGACGGCTACAAAAGTGGCGGGGCGGCCGTTTAGCGCCGTCAAAGTAGCGCAAGAAATTGATGGCAAATTAGTCCCAGTAGGAACCGTGGGAACCGGGTTTAGCGGGGAGGAAATGCAGGAAATTGCCCGACTCTACGAGGCTAACCCCAAAAGTGTCAAAATTAAAGTGCGATCGCAGGGTTTGACGGAAAGTGGCAAATTATGGCACGCACGATTTCTGGAGTTTTGTTAAATCTGTAGGGAAACGGCAGTGCCGTTTCCCACCCGGGTATGCGATTATTAACCAATAGTGTCAAATAAAAATATCGGAGTAAACATCAATGTTTGTTAGCAAAAATAATTTCTACATCTCCCCAGAAGAGTACCTAGAAGGCGAACGAGTAAGCCCCATCAAACACGAATACAGACGCGGACACGTTTATGCAATGACGGGGGCAAAAAAACCTCACATTATCATTACTAGCAACTTAGTCATGCTGTTGGCAAATCATCTTCGTCCTACGCCTTGCATCATTTTACCGTTAGATATAAAAGTCAGGCTGGCAGAAGCAAATTGCTATTACTATCCTGACGTAGCGGTGACTTGCGATGAAAGAGATACAGGTTCTACTGAAGATTTCATTCTTTATCCGTCTTTAATTGTAGAAGTATTGTCGCCCTCAACAGCAGCTTTCGACAGAGGCGATAAATTTGCCGATTACCAAACTGCATCGAGTTTGCAAGAATACGTGTTAATTACTCAATCCGAAATCAAAATTGAATGTTTTAGACTCAATGCTGAGGGTAACTGGGTTTCTCAGACTTACCGACAAGGAGATACAGTAGAATTTGTTAGTACGAGTTTCAGTTGTGCAATTAGCGAGATATATGAAAAAGTCCCCGGCATCATATTGTGATGTATGAAAAACAACTTTCTTGGGTTCGTAGTCACGAATGCAAGTCCTTCTTCTGAGGACTTCAGTCCTCACTACGAACCGCAACGATAGCTAACAAATAGAAAAAACAATGATTAAAATCTTACACCTTTCAGACATTCACATGGGAAGCGGCTTTTCTCACGGCCGGGTTAATCCAGAAACTGGTTTAAATACGCGGCTGGAAGACTTCGCGGCGACGCTGAGCAAATGTATGGACAGAGCAATTTCTGAACCCGTAGATTTAGTCGTATTCGGCGGCGATGCTTTCCCGGATTCGACGCCTCCACCGTTTGTCAAAGAGGCTTTTGCTTGCCAATTTAGCCGCTTGGTGGACGCGCAAATTCCGACGGTTTTGCTAGTAGGAAATCACGACCAACATTCTCAGGGACAAGGCGGCGCGAGTTTGGGGATTTATCGGACTTTGGGGATACCTAAGTTTATTGTAGGCGATCGCCTGGACACTCACCTGATTCATACCCGCAGCGGGCCCGTACAGGTGGTAACATTACCTTGGTTGACTCGATCGACTTTAATGACACGTTCCGAGACTGAAAGCCTGTCTATGGGCGATGTTAACCAATTATTAACCGAAAAACTGACGATCGCAATGGAAGGCGAAATTCGCCGCCTTAACCCCGACATACCAACTGTACTTTTAGCGCATTTAATGGCAGATAAAGCGAGTTTGGGTGCCGAGCGTTTTTTAGCAGTTGGCAAAGGTTTTAACATTCCCGTTTCTATGCTAACTCGCCCTTGTTTTGATTACGTTGCTCTCGGCCACGTTCACAAACACCAAAATCTAAATTTATCCAACAATCCGCCCGTAATTTATCCCGGAAGTATCGAAAGAGTTGATTTTAGCGAAGAGAAAGAAGATAAAGGTTTTGTGTTAGTTAATTTGGAACGGGGAAAAGCTGAGTGGGAATTTTGCACTTTGCCAGTGCGGGTGTTTCAGACGATTAAAGTGAATGTTTCCGAATCCGAAAACCCGCAAGCTGAGCTGGTGAAAGCTATTGGGAAGAAGGAGATCGCAGACGCGGTTGTGAGATTGATCTACCAATTGCGATCGGAACAATTAGATTTAATCGACAACGCAGAATTGCACGCACTTCTGGGCGAAGCGCACAGCTACACAATTCAACCGGAATTAGTCAGTCAGCTAGCAAGGCCGCGGTTGCCAGAATTGAATGCTAATAATAGTATAGAACCGTTAGACGCTTTGAAAACTTATCTGGCAAGTCGCGAAGATTTGAAAGATGTTGCGGAGAGTATGTTAGAGGCGGCACAAGGTTTGTTGGGTGGTGGCGAGGAAGTTTTGGTCGAATTTTAGGTCAAGAATCGCGCATCTAATTATATCGTTTTCGGTGGCATCGGAATGATACTGAGGACACGGCAGTGCCGTGTCCCTACCCCGATTAATTGTAGGGAATTAGGCACTCGCGGTGTCCTGACTGTGAGTAATATTAATTCCGATGCTACCGGAGTTAATATTACAGGATAATTTTGCTTCCAAGTATTGTATGGTGGGCATCTTGCCCGCCCTAAATATACTATTTAACTCCCAAAAATCTCACCCAGCGCCAAGCGAGTTCCATTCGCAAAATCCACCCCAGACTGCACCTTTTTCCCCGCCAACTGCACCTCCCGCAACAATAATAAACCATCACCGGTTTGGACGATCGCCCCCAACCCCTTCACAACCTTCACAACTTCCCCATTCGCGCCCGACAACTGGGCTAAAACAGGCCATTCGCGTTCCAAAACTCTTAAATCCGTTGGCATTTGCAGCCAATATTCTGGCCCCACGGGCACAGTAGCCATCACCTTCAGAGAATTGCCGCGAAAACTGGTTGTGCAATCCGGGAAAAAGCCCCTAACTTGATTGTGAAGGTCGATCGCACTTTTCGACCAATCCAGCACAAAATCGGCACTCTTAATCATCGGCGCGTAAGTTGCCTCAGCATCATTTTGAACAACAGCTTTAACTTCTCCATCCCTCAATTTAATCAAAGTTTCTATCAACAAATCCGCCCCAAGTTCCGCCAACCTGTCACCCAAAGAATCAGCATTATCCAACAGCGTAATCCCCGCAAAAGCCTTCAACAGCATCGCGCCAGTATCCATGCCAGCATCCATCAGCATAGTAGTAATTCCCGTCGCCTTTTCCCCGTCAACAAGACAGCGCTGAATCGGCGCGGCACCGCGATACTTCGGCAAAATTGAACCGTGAACGTTAACGCAAGCCAAATTAGGAATATCCAGAATTTCTTGAGAAAGAATCTGGCCGTAAGCTACCACCACAAAAACATCGGCCGCCGCTTCCCGCAACTTAGCAAGCGTTTCCGCATCCTTCTTAATTCGTCGCGGCTGCCAAACCGGGAGACTGTGATTTAAACCCGCCATTTTTACAGGTGAAGGCATCAATTTATTGCCCCTTCCCCGGCGTTTGTCCGGCTGAGTCACCACACCCACAACCTCAAATTCTGGATGACTCAGCAAACTGGATAAACTAGGAACAGCAAAGTCGGGAGTGCCAAAAAAGACAATTTTCATAGATTTTTACTTATTTCGTACAATAATAACAACAAAACTACGCCATTAATTCATCCACCGCCACCCTAAATCCTGCCAAAACAACCTGAGTTATCGCCACCTCACCAGGCTTGAACAAAACCACCTGACTTTGAGTAATTACTAACACCCAACTACTCTTAGGAAACAGCAGCCAAACTTCCAAACATCCCGATTCTAAATACTCCTGTGCCTTAGCAAAAACATCATCTGCAAAGTCGCTAGGCGAAACAATCTCAGCTAGCAGCGGAAAACTCTGCGCCAAAACTGAAAACTCCCCAACTTGCGCCAACAGTTCAGGAGTAATATAAGATACATCGGGTATTCGCCCTTTTTTCAGAGTTTGACAAGTGACTTCCACATAAACCTCGCCTCCTTGGCCGCTTGAGATCATGTAACTTCTCCAGTAATAATCTAGCTTTGATTGAATGCGGCGAGTCTTTGCAGTCATTCCCGGTTTCCCCACTACTTCTCCATTGACAAATTCTACAGGATGTTTGACTATAACTTTACCGTCCGCCCACTCCGTCCCGTCAGGAGGATTTTGCATCCATTCTTCCAAAGTTAAATCTAACTGTTCTACACTAGGAATTATCATCTGATTTACAGTTTTTAGTGTTCATCTCAATCTTATCATATCTGTCAGAACATGGAAAGCCCATCTAATCTCCTGCTTAAACTCAGCCGCAGCTTATTTGCCGACACCGCCGAACAAGAAAACTTTATTCAGGCCGTCACAAATCCCCAACCTTTTAATCCTGCCATCTTGTGGCTGCAACCAAAACCCACAGAACACCCATTTACGGTCGAAATTCCCGTCTCTTGGCAACCGGAATTTGTAGATAGACTGGCCTTAGAATCCCAGCCGGGAAAACATTCCTTACACCAAGCAGGACATTACTACTGTCTCGACTTTTCCTCAATCTTCGCCGCCTCCACCTTATTAACAATACCGCAGCCCATCAAACTAATCTTAGATATGTGCGCCGCCCCCGGAGGTAAAAGTGTATTTTCCTGGAAAACATTAAACCCAGAATTGCTGTTGTGTAACGAAGTCATAGGCAAACGCATGGGAATGCTGATCTCTAATTTAAGACGCTGCCAAATTCTACCATCCGCCGCCGCTAACGTCGATTCCAAAATACTTGCCGAAAAAATACCACAAACTGCTAATTTAGTAATAGTAGATGCTCCTTGTACTGGTCAATCACTCTTAGCAAAAGGAGACAAAGCACCCGGATGCTTTCATCATGTCACCATCAACAGCAATGCCAACCGCCAAAAAAGAATCTTAGCCAATTCTGCTAAAATTGTAGCGCCCCAAGGTTATCTTGCATACATGACCTGCACTTATTCAACCGCAGAAAACGAACAAGTCAGCGAATGGCTGTTAAGCAAATTTCCCGAATTTCAGCCAGTCACTGTTCCTCATTTAGAAAAATATCGATCGCACCTGACAGAAATTCCTTGCTATCGGATGTGGCCGCAAGATAAACTAGGAGCAGGAGCTTTTACCGTTTTGTTTCAAAACACCTCAGCAGGACAGACAAATCAGCTACCCGCAGATTTTATAGAATTAGCCCGTTTTACCAACCTCTAACTATCCGCGTCCATCGGCGTTCATCTGCGGTTAAAAAAACTTCTTTCCTGAATACAACTAAAAAATGATTTTATCAAAATTATCCCAAGCCATCAAAATGCAACTCAAACTAGCTGCTTGCATTTTACTTATTTTAAATTTGCTAATATTAAGCGGCTGTGAAAGCCCAGAAAAAAACAGCGAAAAGATTAAAATTACACTGTGGCACGGCATCAATCCTCCACCAAATCGCGACGTATTTCAAACCCTCACAGACAAATTCAACAAAACGCATCCCAACATCCAGATAAAACCAGTTTACATCGGCCAGCCAGACCAACAACTCCCAAAAATACTAACAGCAATAGTTGGAAATGCACCGCCGGATTTGCTGTGGAATAGTGCCACAATTTCAGGAAAGCTAGCAGAACTCAACGCAATTCAACCCTTAGAAAACTGGCTTAACAAATCGCCCCGGAAAGCCGAAATCGACCCGGCACTCTTCGAGTCAATGGAACTGGGCGGACATACTTGGTCAGTTCCCCTAGGTACAAATAACACCGCCATATTTTACCGTCCCAGCTTATTTAAAGCAGCAGGAATCAAAAAAGTTCCCCAGAATTGGGCGCAATTAAAGCAAGCAGCCCGATCGCTCACCCGAGACACCAACGGAGACGGCCGCACAGACCAACACGGCATAGTGCTCCCCCTAGGCAAAGGAGAATGGACAGTATTTACCTGGCTGCCATTCATGTTCAGCGCAGGTGGCGAACTCAAAGCCGCAACACCTCAAACTCCCGTACCCCAAATAGACAATCCCGGTTCTCGCGCGGCCTTAGAATTGTGGAGCGACTTGTTAAAAGAAGGTTCAGCAATACTGTCAGCACCAGAACGCGGTTACGAACTCGACAACTTCATCGCCGGGAAAGTCGCCATGCAAATCACCGGGCCGTGGACGCTAGCACAATTGCAGCAAAGCCCGATCGACTACGCAGTGATGCCGATACCCGCCCTCAAACGCCCCGCAGCCGTCGTTGGAGGTGAAAACCTATTTTTAATGAAAACCTCCCCTGAACGAGAGCGAGCAGCCCTAGAATTCTTAGAATACGTTCTAGGTGAAGAATTCCAAACAGCATGGGCATTGGGAACAGGTTACTTGCCAATTAACTTAAAATCGAGACAGAGCCAAGCTTATCAAAGCTTTGTCGAAAAAAACCCTGTTTTGCGAGTATTTTTAGAGCAAATGAACTCCGCCAGAGCGCGACCCATTATTTCAGGTTACTCCCGCCTGTCAGAAAATCTCGGTCGCGCCATAGAGGCAACCCTTCTCGGCCGCAACCCCCAAGACGCCCTTAAAGAATCTCAAGAGCGTTTGACACTAACCTTAGATATTGCAACAGCCAAAGGGAAATAGAGAATAAAAAAAATTTGCTGTAAATTATCTGCTTTCACTGTATTGAATCAAAAGACTTGAAGCATCAATTAATTGGTTGAAAATCCAGTTAAAATCACTTCTGCCTGCACTTCTAGTCAGAAACCGGATTTCTTGCCTTGGGCTTACCTGAAAGCTGAGATTTTGTGTCGCTGTTATCGGTTGCTTGGGTATTATTGACAATGGTGCAAGATGTTAGGTTAAATCGAGTTGCGATCGCCCGACACGAAAAGACACCGGCTGTCCCTCGGTAATAAATTTTTAACAAAAACCCAAAATTTACAAACCAAATGCTTAGTCATTACAGATATATTGGCAAAAAACGGCTACCCCCGAAATTTATGCGCAGATTCGATCGCACAGCAAAAAAAAACCGAACCTTCAACGGCGCCACAAAAAGTTAGCTCAAAAGGTTCTCCCCCTACCTACCACCCATGACCTACCATCACTTAATAGAAACATTTTCTCTACCCTGTGCCCGTCCCGTGCCACCTACTGAAACCCCAACAACCGTCCACCTTTTCCCCAAACGACCATGCAGACAAAGTTCCTTAACGCCATCAGAGGACATTCCTGGCGGTACTTCCTCGCAGTAGGTGCGATCGCCCTGACCTACTATGGGGCGTCGCGATTCGCCGTTTCCACCCTCACCCTCAGTTCAGAAATTTACCCGATGTGGCCAGCAGCAGGAATTGCCCAAGTCGCCCTGCTGCTGTTCGGGCGGCAACTGTGGCCGGGAATCGCGATCGGAGGCTTCCTGTTCAGCATGAGCGTACCGCCGGCCAACATCGGCACGGCATTGATATCGGCAGGCGCCAGAACCCTGCAAGCGTGGACGGGAACTTATCTACTGCAGCGCATTAACTTTAGCGCAGGGCTCGATCGGCTCAAAGACGTTTTAGGAATAGTCGGACTAGCAGCCTTAGGATCTACCCTGATCAACTCCACCATTGGCAGCATTGTCCTATGCCTGAGCAGTTTATCTAGCTGCAGCAATTTTGGCACGATTTGGGCGACTTGGTGGGTGGGAGACGCTATGGGAATTTTGCTCGTCGCCCCGCTGCTGCTGACGTGGCAACAATTCCCCAAAGTCTCCACCCATCGCAAAAAGATAGCTGAACGAGCGATTTGGCTGCTGCTGCTGCTAGCAGTCGGCTGGCTCGTCTTCTGCTCGCGCACCCGCGCCGCCTACGCCCGCTATCCCCTCGAATACTTACCATTTCCCCTAGTAGTGTGGGCTGCCTTTCGATTCGGCCAGCGCTACACGGCCCTCTCCAACTTCATCCTCTGCGGCTTTGCCATCTGGGGCATAGCCCGAAGCAGCGGCCCCTTTTTCAAACACGCCAGCAGCATCCCCCAAGCACTGTTATCCCTGCAAGCCTTCATCGCCGTCATCGCCGTCACCGGCTTAGTCTTAGCCGCCACCGTCGCCGAACGCAACCAAGCAGAAGCCTCGCTGCGCGCCAGCGAAGCCAGCCTCGCCAACGCCCAGCGCATCGCCCAACTAGGCAACTGGGACTTAGACCGCAACACCCAGCAATTGCGGTGGTCAGAGGAAATTTATCGCATCCTGGGAGAGCGACCGAGAACTTTTGAACCCAGCCTTGAAGCCTTCTTGGAATACGTGCACCCCGAAGACAGAGAATTAGTCAAAACCTCGATCGAAGCCGCTTTATTTCAGCAACAGCCTTACAGCATCGACTACAGGCTCGTACTCCCCGACGGCAGCAACCGCACAGTCTACGAACAAGCCGCCGTCAACTCCCTCTACATCACCAGCACCGTCCAAGACATCACAGACAGAAAGCGGGCCGAAGCCGCCCTGCGTTCTTCAGAAGAAAGATTTTCCAAGACCTTTCACGCCTCCCCAGTCGGTATCAGCATCTGCACCCTCACAGACGGATGCTTCCTCGATGCCAACGAAAGCTTTTTGCGCTCATTAGGATGGCTGCGGCACGAATTTATCGGCCGCACCGCCAGCGAGTTAAAAATCTTGGTCAATTCAGAAGACGGGCGGCGGCTAGCCCAGATTTTGCAAGCACAAAATTCGATCAGCAACCAAGAAATCAAAATTCGCACCAAAGCCGGCGAAGTGCGCGACTGGCTGCTGTCAGTGGAACTCATCGACCTCGGCAGCACTCAGTGCGTTTTAATCATGACCAGCGACATCACCGAACGCTTGCGTTCCGAAGAATTCCGCCGGGCCGCATTAGCGGCGGAAGCTGCAAATCGCTCGAAAACCATTTTTCTCGCCAACATGAGTCACGAACTCAGAACCCCCCTCAACGCCATCATCGGCTACAGCGAGATCCTGCAAGAAGACGCCCGAGACCTCGGTGCCGAAGAGTTCATCGACGACCTCCAGAGAATTAACACGGCCGGCAAGCACCTACTAGACCTGATTAAAGATATTCTCGACTTGACCAAAATTGAAGCAGGCCGCATCGACTTCCACCTCGAAACCTTCACCATTTCAACTCTGCTTGAGGAAGTAGTCGCCACGATCGCGCCGATGGCAGACAAAAATAGCAATATCCTAGAAATACAATGCCCCGAGGATATTGGCTCAATGCAGACCGACTTGACTAAACTCCGGCAGTCTCTGCTCAACCTCCTCAGCAATGCCGCGAAATTTACTTGCTCCGGCGCGATTACCTTCGCCGTTACCCGATCCGTCGAAACCCCCGCCGACTCTGCAAAGAAAGGAAAAAAACTTGGAGCGTATAGAGAAGGTGGCCAAGCTGAAAATAGCTTATCTCTCTTATCTTCCCCTCAAGATTGGATCGTTTTTACAGTCAAAGATACCGGCATTGGCATGAATCCCGAACAGTTAGCCAAAATCTTTGAGCCTTTCACCCAAGCCGATTCCTCAACTACTAAGAAGTACGGCGGCACTGGTTTGGGGCTGACGATTACTAAGAAATTCTGCGAAATGATGGGCGGAGACATTACCGCATTCAGCGAGGTGGGCAAAGGTTCTACTTTTACCATTCGGCTGCCAGCTATTTTCACCGACCTTTCGATATCAACCGAAAACTCTGATAAATAATAATTTTTTAACAGTTATTTTCAATTGCTACTAAATTTATTAGCCTCCGCAATTTGCTGATTATTTCGCTAGCAGGTATGGAGATTTTGAACATATAGCAGAAGCAAGAAGGAAGACTGAAGTTGCAATATCAGAGTTCATTTTTTAGCAATAATTAAGAATGTCCTAACCGTCGGGCGCGGTTTCTATAATTTATCATATCGATCGACTCATTTTTATTAATTTTATTCTTAAAACTAGGTATAATATCATGTTTTGCTCTCTAACCATAATTAAATTCGCAGTAAGTAACAAAGTCCTGATAGAGTTTCCGCTGGCATCGGAATAATCAGAGTGCAGTGCGAGCGTCGTGCTCGCACCCTCGGTATCATTTCTAACCGGATTTTGATTTTATATCGCTCCAGAAACCCGGTTTCTTCACCTAAGTCGGGCCGTCAAAAAAGCGATTTTTGGCATAAACCAGGTTTTTGAGCGTAAGTTAACTTGATAAGATACCATTTTTGAGTGTGCGGCCGACATTCAGAACATGGGTTTGGTGACAATCGAAAAAGTTTTGATACTATTATAGAAAGCGTCCATAGGGTAAGGACGTTCTTAATTGCTAAAACCCTCGCTTTTATTGCTTCTTCCTTCTTCCTTCTTTTTACCCTGAGCGACTTGCCCGATCCCGAAGCCGAAGGGAGCCGAAGGGCCTTCAACATCTGCTATAAATATAATTAGCGCAGTTGGAAAAATTTTGGAGAGCAGAGATGCTCGATCGGCTTTTAGATAAAACCTATGAGAAAGTTCGATCCCGTACCTTTCCACTAACTGTATAGCGGGGTATATATACTATTAATTAAAAAGATATACTGTATAAAGTTGCCTACAAAGCGCCAGAAATTATGCATTCTCACCTCCAGCGCCAACTCGAACAGCTCGGTTTAGCCAGGGAGTCCCCCCCTCCCAATGCCGAGCAGTGGCAGCTATTCTTAGAGCAGGTAAGTTGTAGCTACGAGGGAGCTCGGAGCGAGCAGGAACCGCTGCGGCATGATTGTTTGAACTCCGATCCGGTGGCGCTACAGGATTTGGTTCCCTCGCCCCAGTCCCCTCAAGACTCTCCAGCAGCTTCAGAAATCGATCGACTGCGAGCCACTGTCAACAATTTGGGGGCGGGATTGTGTATCCTTGACGCGAAGGGGTTTGTCATCTCGGTGAATCCAGAGGCCGAACGCTTGCTGGGGTGGCGAGATTCGGAACTTGCAGGCCTTTCCCTGCTACAGCGCATCGCCAGTCAGCAAAATCAAAGCAAGAAATCCCAAGTTTTGAGCGCTCCGAAACAGTTCCAAAGCAAGAGTGAAGATGGGACGATCGCACCTACACTAGGTTTACAAGAGGCGATCGCCTCCGGTCAACCTTGCAGCAATTGGGACGACGAGTTTCTGTGCCGCGACGGCAAGATTTTACCAGTTTCCTATTTTTTCAATCCCGCAGTTGAGGGCGGCGAAATATCAGTCTTGGTGTTTTTTGACATTAGAGAACACAAACAATCGCTCTCGATGCTGCAAGCCGTTCTAGAATCTACAGATGCTGGAATTATAGCGGTTGACAGAAACGGCAATATATGCAATTATAATCAGAAATTTGTCGAGATGTGGGGTTTGTCCGCCAGCCAAGGAAAGTTGAGCCGATCGACCTTCGGCCCTGTCAAAAAAACCATCCAAACAGGATTCCCCTTCGCCCGAGAACAATTAAAAGATCCCCAAGGATTTCTCCAAAACGCGATCGAAGTGTCGGCAGATCCAGATACTCAAATCAGCGAATTATTAGAATTTAAAGACGGAAAAATTATCGAATTAAATTCGTTACCCTCAAAAAAAGTCGGAGCGAACAGAGTCGGGAGAGTCTGGAGCTTTCGAGACGTTACCGAGCGCAAAAAAGTAGAACAATCTTTGCAGTATCAAGTAGAATTCAATCAGTTGATTGCCAGTTGGTCAACCCATTTCATCAGTCAGGCCGCATCGGGAATAGACAAAAGCATCGATCGAACTCTGGAAGCGATCGCCACTTTGAGCGGGTTTGACCGCAGTTACATCTACCTGTTATCTCAAGACAAAACCCGTGCCGACAAAACCTACGAGTGGTGCGCTGACGGCATTCCGGTAATAAAAGGCAGCACCGACAAACAAATAAACATCGCACAAATCCCTTGGATCGCAGAAAAGCTCGATCGCGCAGAATGCCTTTATATTCCCGAAATCGGCGAACTCCCGCCCCCAGCCAAAGCCGAAATTGCCTATTTTGTCGGTCAAACTCCCGCCCAATTCCAGACAGACTCCCCATCCCCAACAGCCAATCAAACAGCAATCGCCTCAATACCTTCAATTGGCGCTTCCCTCTATAATTTAGAATCAAAAAAACAGCTAAAAAATATCCAATCGCTGATAATTATTCCCCTAATTTGCAGCAGTAAAAACCTAGTAGGATTTCTCGGATTCGATGCCTTAAAGCAAACAGCAGGTCCATCGCCCGAAATATCCACACAGCTAAAAATGGTAGGAGAAATGCTCGCCAATGCCCTAGAGCGCAAGCGAGCAGAAGAAGCCTTGAGACAAGCCGAAACAAAATACCGCAGCATCTTTGAAAACGCAGTCGAAGGCATATTCCAGACCACCCCAAACGGGCGCTACCTCAGTGCAAATCCCGCACTAGCCCGCATTTACGGCTACGAATCCTCTACCCAAATGCTCGCCGAACTCACAAACCTCAACCGCCAACTTTACGTAGACCCCAAGCGACGCGCCGAGTTTATTGCCCAATTGGGCGCGCGCCGCCAAATATCAAAATTTGAATCCCAAATATACCGCCGAGACGGCAGCACGATCTGGATTTCCGAAAACGCCCGCAGCATCTGCGACGAAACCAGCAGCGTTTTGTACTACGAAGGCACAGTCCAAGACATCACCGATCGCAAACAGGCAGAATCCGCCATGCAGTCGGCCCTAGAAGCAGCAGAATCAGCCAACCGGGCAAAAAGCACATTTCTTGCCAACATGAGCCACGAACTGCGAACACCGCTCAATGCGATCGTCGGCTACAGCGAAATGCTTAAAGAAGAAGCCGAAGAATTGGGCGATGAAGCTTTCGTCCCCGACCTCGAAAAAATCCGCAGCGCCGGCAAACACCTGCTGTCCCTGATCGACGACATCCTAGATATCTCTAAAATTGAAGCAGGCCGAATGGATCTCTACTTAGAAACCTTCGACATCCATGCCTTAATTGAAAGTGCTGTCGCCACGGCGAGGCCGCTGGTCGAGAAAAACGGTAATACGCTAGAAGTGTACTGTCCAGACAACCTCGACACCATGCACGCCGACATGACCAAAGTCCGGCAAGTGCTGCTCAACCTGCTCAGCAACGCTGCCAAGTTCACCCAAAACGGGACAATTACGATCGGAGTGGAAAGAATTAAAAATGAACAATTAAAAATGATAAATCAAGAGGAATTTTCCCAAATTTTAATTTCCAACTCCGAATTTTTAAGTTTCCGCGTCGCCGACAGCGGTATCGGCATGACAAAAGAGCAATTGCAGCGAGTTTTCCAACCTTTCACCCAAGCTGACGCCTCGACTACCCGCAAGTACGGCGGCACGGGTTTGGGACTAGCTATCAGCCAGCGCTTCTGTCATATGATGGGTGGCAGCATTGAGGCCAGCAGCACGCTGGGCGCAGGCAGCACTTTCACCGTGCTCTTGCCCAGCGCGATTCAACAGCCGGAAATCGCCAACAAAGTCCGCGACAGCACTAACCCTCCGGTCGCCCCCGCTGTCGGCACGGTGCTGGTAGTTGACGACGACCCGATCTCGCGGGATTTGATCGAGCGCGCCCTCGCTCGCCAAGGGCTGCACGTAGAAGTCGCCGGCGGCGGCGAGCAAGCTCTCCGGCTCGCTAAGCAACTGCGGCCAGACGCGATTACCCTCGACGTGATTATGCCCGGAATGGACGGCTGGGCGGTACTCTCCGCGCTGAAGGCAGATCCTGACCTTGCCTCCATTCCCGTAATCCTGCTATCCTTTGTGGGCAACAAAAGCCTCGGCTTTGCATTGGGCGCTTCGGACTACCTTACCAAACCAGTGGACGGCAAACGGCTGGCTGCTTTGTTGAACAAGTACCGACGCGACCAAGACGGCGTTGCAAGTAACAATTTGACCTGTCAGATTCTCATTGTGGAAGACGACGTTGCCACGCGCAAAATACTGCGACGGATACTAGAAAGACAAGGCTGGGGAGTAACGGAAGCTGATAGTGGGCGCGCTGCTCTCGATCGGCTAAAAGTTGCTCGCCCGCACCTGATATTACTGGATTTGACGATGCCAGAAATGGATGGTTTTGAGTTGATCCGAGAACTTCGCAAATCGCATTCTGGAGATCCTATACCGATTGTAGCGATCGCGGGTAAAGACCTAACTCCACTCGAAAGCCAGCAGCTAAACGGCTACGTCGATCGGGTGCTACAAAAAGGAGTCTACAGTTGCGATACTTTGTTGCGCGATGTTCGCTCTATAGTGAATGACAGGTTCGATCGCAGGTACGACTCGAAAGGCAAGGAGAACACCAATGGCTAAAATCCTGTTGGTCGAAGATAACGAAATGAATAGGGATATGCTTTCCAGGCGTCTGGCCCGCAAGGGACACGAGGTCTTTATTGCTGTTGACGGTGCTGAGGGGGTGTCGATGGCGCTCGCGAAAGTACCGGATTTGATTCTGATGGATATGAGTCTGCCTGTGCTCGACGGGTGGCAAGCAACCCAGCAAATTAAGGCGGCTCCACAAACTAGCACGATTCCGGTGATTGCTCTGACAGCTCACGCAATGGCGGGCGATCGTGAAAAGTGTCTGGCCGCCGGCTGCGACGACTACGACACCAAACCGGTCGAGTTTCCCCGACTTTTGGGTAAAATTGAAACGCTTCTGAAAGAGGCCATGACATGAAAGGTGACGAGGGCAGCGTGCTGGTTGTTGACGACAATGAGGTAAACCGCGATTTGCTGGCCCGCCGACTTCAGCGTCAAGGCCACGTGGTCACTGTTGCTGAAGATGGTCTTCAAGCTCTGGAAATGTTGCGAAGAGATCCTTTTGATTTGGTTCTCCTAGACATTATGATGCCGCAAATGAACGGCTATCAGGTGCTGGAAAATCTGAAAGCGGACGAAAAGTTGCGCTATATCCCGGTGATTATGATTTCGGCGGTGGACGATATCGACAGTATCGTCCGGTGTATTGAGTTGGGGGCGGAGGATTATCTTTCTAAACCGTTCAATCCGGTATTGCTCAAGGCTCGGATTAGCGCTTGTCTGGAAAAGAAGCGGCTGCGGGATAAGGAGCAGGCGTATTTACACGAGTTGGCCCTGGAAAAGGAAAAGTCCGAGCGTTTGCTGTTAAATATTTTACCGAAGGCGATCGCGCAGCGCCTGAAACACGGGGAAAGTACGATCGCAGACAGTTTCGCTGAGGTAACAGTGATGTTTGCCGATTTGGTCGGTTTTACTAAGCTTTCGGCTCATTTATCGCCAGCTCAGTTGGTGGAGTTGCTCAACGAGATTTTTTCGGCTTTTGACGAGTTGGCCGAGCGCTACGGACTTGAGAAAATTAAGACGATCGGCGATGCTTATATGGTTGTTGGCGGTTTGCCGACGCCCAGCGACGACCACGCCGAGTCGATCGCCGAAATGGCGATCGAAATTCAAGCAGCCATGACTAAGATGCGCACCAAGGGAGGTCAGCCGCTCAGCATCCGCATCGGCATCCACACAGGCCCGGTAGAAGCTGGGGTAATCGGTACTAAAAAATTTACTTACGATTTGTGGGGAGATACGGTAAATACAGCTTCCCGGATGGAATCTCAAGGCGTCCCCGGTGGCATTCAGGTGACAGTTGCTACCTACGAGCGCCTGCGGGATAAGTACGTTTTTGAGGAGCGAGGCGTGATTCCGGTGAAAGGCAAAGGCGATATGATGACTTATCTGCTTGTAGCCCGAAACGCCTCATGATATCAATTCCGGTTGCACCGGAATGATGGGGAGTGGGGAGTGGGGTGTGGGGAGTGGGGGAAGGTGTAATTATTGACTTTGACTCGATCGTGCCCATCCCACGGAAAACGATATGACAAATGACCAAACGACCAATTACCAAATTGACAAATGAGCGTAAATTCTAACCTTTTAATCTACGCCCAATGGGCGGGAATTCTAACAGCAGCCTTGGCTATTCTAACTGTTATAGCATTTATCTTCAAATGGGGTTTTCGCTTCCGATTGGTAGGAGTGACAAGCTTTATGGCAGTAATTGCTGCAAGTATATTCGGTCTGGGTTTGGGACTGTTTTCCCGCACAGAAATTCCGGGTGCAGTTCGCTATTCTTTAGTTTACGATACTGGCGGCGCTCAAACAGTAGTTACCGTGCCACCTACGATCACCGAATCGGAATTAGAAGCAACGATGCAGCAAGTGGCTGCGGATTTGTACTCTCCTGGGCGCTCTGGGCGGGGCAGAGACTACATGACAATCCGGGTTCGTACAGTTGTACATCCTGAACCAGGGCTGTCGCAGCCGCTGTTTTTGGGCGAGGTGAGGCGATCGCTCGCGACTCGTTATGATGACAAAATGGCGATCGAAATCTTTCCCGAAAAAGTTGCTATTCTGAAAAAATATCAAGCTTAAAAATAGGGTGCAGCAGCATTCTTAGGACTTACGCATGGGGGCCCTGAAACCTGGTTTTTTACGCGTTGTAACTCACATCTTGCGCCCTTCTCAATAAGTCTTGGGAGGGCGGGCCAGATGCCCACCTACAAGAAAACTCACTCTTTGTGGAACAGGCATCTTGCCTGTTCTTGGTAATAGTTAAATATCTCAGTTGTAACCCGCAGATTCGGTAAAAAACCCGGTTTCTTTGGTGGTCTTGTGTAAGTGCTGAAAAATAAATTTAAAAGTATAAAAATAAGATCAAATTATGACTCAAGAATCAGAAAAATTACTAACAAACCTCTACAATGCTTTTGACCCATTCTATCCTTTACCAGCAGGAGATCCGCAGTATGTTGACTGTCGGGAAGTGCGAGGAGATGGCGATATTATCGAAGATTTGGGCAGAAAGATTAAGCTATCGCAGCGAATGACTTGTCAGTTGTATGCTGGACATCGCGGTGCGGGAAAGTCAACGGAATTGCTGCGACTTCAGGAATATTTGCAAAATCAAGGCTGCTTTGTAGTTTATTTCGCGGCTGACGAACAAGATATTAATCCCGAAGATACTGAATATACTGATATTTTGCTAGCTTGCACTAGGCATTTATTAGAAGATCTCAGAAATGCTAACTCTAAACCTTTACGCGATTGGATGCGAGATAGGTGGGAAGATTTGAAAGATTTAGCCCTAACCGAAGTGTCTTTTGAAACATTAAGCTTAGAGTCGCAAATTGCTCAGTTTGCCAAACTGACGGCGAATGTCAGAACCGTACCGACTCTGCGCCAAAAAATTCGAGATAAAATTAATCCCCACACAACGACGCTGATTGATGCGCTGAATGAGTTTATTGGCGATGCTAAAAAAAACTTGCCGGATAAATCTTCGCAACTCGCAGTGATTGCCGATAATTTAGACCGAATTGTGCCGTTTTCCCAAGACGGGAAACGCAGCAATCTCGACGAAATCTTTTTAGACCGCACCGAACAACTCAAAGCTTTAGATTGTCATGTCATTTACACCATACCGATTTCTATGGTGTATTCTAACCGCGCTACTGAGTTAATCAATAATTATAACGACCCGCAAGTGTTGCCGATGATTATGGTGCAGAATCCCGACGGCAGCACCAACGAAGCGGGACTTGCTAAAATCAAAGAGTTGATTGAAAAGCGGGTAAAACAAGTCAATCCGAATCAATCTTTAGAAACAGGATTGTTTGACAGTCTAGAAACTCTAGAACGCCTGTGTTTGATGAGTGGGGGTCACGTCAGAAATTTGCTGTTGATGATGCAAGAAGCAATAACTCGCACCGAGGATTTGCCAATTACTGCAAAAGCAGCGCAAAGGGCAATTACTCAAGCGCGGGATGTCTACCGCAGAACTCCTGAAGAAGGCGAATGGCAAATTTTAGCGAAAGTCTCCCAAACTCAGCGCATACTGAACGATGAACAGCACCGCGGTTTGCTATTTACCCGCTGTATTTTGGAATACCGATACTATGATGAAGAAGGAGAAATGCAGCCTTGGTATGATGTTCACCCGCTGATTAAAGGAATTAAGCAATTTAAAGATTGTCTTGCACAACTTCAGCCATGACAGCAGAAATAATTGATTGTGATGCCGATTTACCAGAAGCAGAACCAGAGGAAGAATATCAAACTCTGGTACGCACTCTCAAACGGACAAATGGTTTCCGGTTGTTGTTTGTTGAGTGTTTTCCGGCGGAAGGTGAACGCTTGATTGCGAAAGTTCAAGCAGATGTGCTGCAGAAAAAGATTGAGGTGTTGTCGCTGGATGAGTCGGTTTATAATTTTTATAACATAATTAAAGATTTGCCAGACAGAGATGCAATTAATATTCTGTTTGTGAAAGGCTTAGAATATTCACTTTATGAATATGAGAAAGAAAAAAAAGAGATCGGATGGGAAAGCAAGGATATTTATTCTTATAGTTGGCGGGGTGTGCCGCCTGTTTTAATCAATTTAAACCAGCAGCGGGAAAGGTTTAGAGATGATTTTAAGATGTGTTTTGTGTTTATTTTGCCTCGTTTTGCAGTTAATTATTTTATCCAGCGGGCTCCGGATTTCTTTGATTGGCGATCGAGTTTATTTAAGTTGTCGATGGATGAAGAAAGCTTGCAAGCAGAATCAAAGCAAGCTTGTTCCCAAAGATGGAAGCGAGAAGATTATCTAGCTTTGACTCCCCAAGAACGAAAACGGGAATTGGTGAGGATTCAATCTTTAATTGATGAGAATGGGCAAACATCAGAACAACAAGCTGAATTGTTTTTAGAACAAGGTTTATTGTATGGCTATGCTGAAGAATATGCAAAGGCGATAGCCTCCTACGACAAAGCCTTAGAAATCCAACCTGATAATCACGCAGCCTGGAACAATCGGGGCAAGGCACTGGGTAATTTAGGAAGATTGGAAGAAGCGATAGCCTCCTACGACAAAGCCTTAGAATTCAAACCTGATAATCACGTTTCCTGGTACTATCGGGGCTATGCACTGGGTAATCTAGGAAGATTGGAAGAAGCGATAGCATCCTACGACAAAGCCTTAGAGTTCAAACCAGATTATCACAAATCCTGGAACAATCGGGGCAATGTACTGGGTAATTTAGGAAGAGGGGAAGAAGCGATAGCATCCTACGACAAAGCTTTAGAAATCAAACCAGATAAAGACTTTCCCTGGTACAATCGGGGCAATGCACTGGGTAAGTTAGGAAGATTAGAAGAAGCGATAGCATCCTACGACAAAGCCTTAGAAATCAAACCAGATAAACACGAAGCCTGGAACAATCGGGGCTCTGCACTGGAGGATTTAGGAAGATTAGAAGAAGCGATAGCATCCTACGACAAAGCCTTAGAATTCAAACCAGATAAAGACTTTCCCTGGAACAATCGGGGCAAGGCACTGGGTAACTTAGGAAGATGGGAAGAAGCGATAGCCTCCTACGACAAAGCCTTAGAATTCAAACCAGATTTACACGGAGCCTGGTACAATCGGGGCATTGCACTGCGTAACTTAGGAAGATGGGAAGAAGCGATAGCATCCTACGACAAAGCCTTAGAATTCAAGCCAGATTATCACGTTGCCTGGAACAATCGGGGCAATGCACTGCGTAACTTAGGAAGATTGGAAGAAGCGATAGCCTCCTACGACAAAGCCTTAGAAATCAAACCTGATTTACACGTTGCCTGGAACAATCGGGGCAATGCACTCGGTAATTTAGGAAGATGGGAAGAAGCGATAGCATCCTACGACAAAGCCTTAGAAATCAAACCTGATTATCACGAAGCCTGGTACAATGGGAGCATTGCACTGGTTAATTTAGGAAGATTGGAAGAAGCGATAGCCTCCTACGACAAAGCCTTAGAAATCAAACCTGATTATCACGAAGCCTGGTACAATCGGGGCATTGCACTGCGTAATTCAGGAAGATGGGAAGAAGCGATAGCCTCCTACGACAAAGCCTTAGAATTCAAACCTGATTATCACGAAGCCTGGAACAGTCGGGGCCATGCACTGCGTAATTTAGGAAGATGGGAAGAAGCGATAGCCTCCTACGACAAAGCCTTAGAAATCAAAGCAGATTTTCACCCAGCATTTTATAATAAAGCTAGCTGCTATGCGTTACAGAGTCAGATTGACCAAGCGGTTCAGAATTTGCAGCAAGCCATCAATCTGAATCCTGACAAATACCGAGAAATGGCAAAAACTGACTCGGATTTTGACAGCATTCGATCGCATACTCGGTTTCAAGAATTAATTCAAGGATAGGGACTTGTCGTTGGGTGGGGGCGGGTTTTTGAGATTGTTAGTTATTGGCAGAAATTGTTGGCGAACCCGCCCCTACAGCATCACAAATACACACTATTTCTTAGTCCGCGAAGGCGGACATTGTTTGTGTAGAAGCGGTTTCAACCGCCGGGCATCTGAATAAATAGTATAATTAAAATTAAATACTTCTCGGAGACAACGATTATGCAAGTCACAACCGAAGAAATCATTTATCCTTCCAGCGACGGTCAACCAATGGCAGAAAGCACAATTCAATACGAATTAATTGTTAAAATCAAAGAAGGTTGCGAATCGCTGTTTAAAGATGACCCAAACGTTTTTGTAGCCGCCGATTTACTGTGGTATCCCGTTGAGGGGAAACCTGAAATTTCTCAAGCACCTGATACAATGGTGATATTTGGGAGGCCAAAGGGCGATCGCCTTTCCTACATACAATATCGAGAGAATAATATTGGCCCTCAAGTCGTCTTTGAGATTCGTTCCCACAACGACAGCAACACTAAAATGAATAAAAAACTTTCATTTTACCAGCGTCATGGAGTTGAGGAGTATTACCTTTACGATCCAGAAAGAAATGAGTTGGAAGGTTGGCAAAGAATTGAGGGAAATTTAGAAGTTATTGAGCCGATGGAGGGATGGATTAGTCCGAGATTAGGTGTGCGGTTTGAGTTGGGAGAAGATGGGTTAGAAATTTATCGACCTAATGGAGAAAAGTTTCTTTCCTATGCGGAATTAGAAGCAGAGAGGTTATTAGATCGTCAGCGCCTACAACAAGAATCTCAAAGAGCCCAACAAGAATCTCAAAGGGCAGAACAAGCAGATCAAAGGGCAGAACAAGCAAATCAAATTGCTCAACGTTTAGCTGCTAAACTGCGCGAATTGAACATCGATCCAGATAGCATTTAACCCCGAATAAATGCTCAGAAACCCGGTTTGTTTGAAAAATCGGGTGGCGATCGCGGTTATTTATGCTTTTAACGTAATCCTGTCAGCCCGATCGCCCTTCCCTCTCTTCTACGCAGTCATATAAAAAAATTAGTATTAATCTATACTTCCAAATCCCAGCTCTAGCATTAGAATGAAAAAAATTGAAAAAGTCCCCAAATTCCTGTAAAATTGCCATAAATAACCAAACAGTCGCGATTAAAAGCACTCACAGGCGAAAAAGATCGCATATAAAAAAGAAAAGAATCAATTAGACAGAAAATGAGGTGAAACCCCTTGCAAAAATTAGCCAGCATAGAAAAGCCGATCGACTCAGGGGAAAAATCCATAGCAGTCAACACCCAAAAGGCTCAAACCTTGTACGATCGCGGCAACGCCCTAGAAGCAATGGGGCGCTTCCAAGCTGCGATCGAATCTTGGGAAGAAGCGATCGCACTCGAACCAAAATTTTATGAAGCGCGGTACAACCAAGGCGTAGCCCTCCGAAAATTGGGTCAGCTAGAAGAAGCGATCGCAGCCTACAACAAATCCCTAAAAATCAAACCAAACCATCCAGAAGCTTGGTATAATCGGGGCAACGTTTTGCGGAAGCTCAACAGACTCTCAGAAGCGATCGCCTCCTACGAACAGGCCATAAATTTCAAGCCAGACTACCACGTAGCTTGGACGAACCGCGGCAACACCCTCGTCAGCTTAGAAAAATTATCAGAAGCGATCGCCTCCTACGACAAAGCGATCGAACTCAAACCAGACTACTGCGAAGCTTGGTACAACAAAGCATTTACCCTCAGAAAATGCAACCAAAATACAGCGGCGATCGCATCCTACGACAAAGCGATCGAACTTAAACCAGACTTGCATCAAGCCTGGTACAACCGCGGCTTAGCCCTAGCCGATGAAAAACTCTACCCGGAAGCCGTCGCCTCTTACGACAAAACCCTGCAACTGCGGCCGAATTCCGCCGAAGCCTGGAACAAACGCGGCACGGCGATCGCACAAATGGGACAATTTGAAGAAGCGATCGCATCCTGGGACAAAGCCCTCGCACTCAAGCCAGATAACAGCGAAACCTGGTACAACCGCGGCTTAGCCTTCGCCAACTTACAACGCTTTGAAGAAGCAATTGCCTCGTGGGACAAAACGGTAGAGTTGCAGCCAGACAACACCGAAGCCTGGTACAACCGCGCCGTCGCCCTCAAAACAATTCAACGATTTACCGAAGCCATCGCCTCCTACGATAAAATCATCGCACTCAACCCCGACGATCCAAACCTTTACTATCAAAAAGCTTGCGTTTACGCCCTGGAAAAAGCAGCAGGCGAACTCACAAACAGCCCCGAACTTGTAGCCACCAGTATCCGGCTGGCGATCGAAAACTTGTCCGAGGCGATCGAACTCAATCCCCATAAATACCGGAAACTGTGCAAAAATGACTCTAAATTGCGTACAATACGGGAAGAAGTGCGGTTTTTAGCTTGATTTCAGGGTAGCGATGATTGATGGATACGGATGCCGCACTGCAACCTTTGTAGGTAAAACAGCACCATAAACCCCAATCATGCAAACCCTAGACAAAACTCAAGCAAAATTCGCTCAACTGGCAGCCCACCTCAGAGAAGTTAACGACATCGAATCAGCCTCGTCGCTGCTGCATTGGGATCAATCAACTTATATGCCCGCCAAAGGTGCAAGTGCCAGAGGCCGGCAGTTGGCTACACTCAAACAAATATCCCATGAAAAATTTACCGACCCCAAAATTGGTGAACTCCTAGAAGACTTGCGTTTCTACGAACAAACCCTCCCCTACGACTCCACCGCAGCCAGCCTGATCCGCATCGCCCGCAGAGACTACGATCGCGCCGCCAGAATCCCCGCAACCTTCATGTCAGCACTCTGCCGCCACCAAGCCGACTGCTACGAAGCTTGGGCCGCGGCCAGAGCAGCCAACAATTTCGCAGCCGTCGAGCCGTATCTCGAAAAAACCCTAGAATTAAGCAGGCAGTACGCCGAGTTTTTCCCCGGATACGAACACATCGCCGATCCTTTGATCGATCGTAGCGACTACGGCATGAAAGTATCCCTGCTGCGCCCGCTTTTCGCCCAACTGCGTCAAGAATTAGTGCCGATAGTCGAAGCCATTACCTCCCAACCTCCTGCCGACGACTCCTGCTTGCACCAACACTTCCCCGAATCCCAGCAATTAGAATTCACCCGCACAATCGTAGAACGCATGGGGTACGACTTCCAGCGGGGACGCCAAGACACCACTCTGCATCCATTCATGACCAACTTCTCCATAGACGACGTGCGCATCACCACCCGCGTCTACGAAGATCACCTGGATCAAGCACTCTTCAGCAGCATCCACGAAGCCGGACACGCCCTTTACGAACTCGGAAATTCCCCGGAATTTGAAGGCACGCTTCTGGCAGGCGGCATTTCCTCCGGCCTGCACGAAAGTCAGTCGCGACTTTGGGAAAATTTGGTCGGGCGCAGCCGCGGTTTTTGGGAATGTTTCTACCCGCAACTCCAAGGCGTATTTTTGCGACAGTTGGGACAGGTATCTACTGACGCATTTTACCGGGCAATTAACAAAGTCTCGCGATCGCTCATCCGCACAGACGCCGACGAAGTAACCTACAACCTCCACGTCGCCATCCGCTTCGATCTAGAATTGGCAATGGTAGAAGGAAAATTAGCAGTGCGAGACCTCCCCGAAGCCTGGAACGAACGCTATCAAAACGACCTGGGAGTTGTCCCCGCCACCGACAGCGAAGGCGCCATGCAAGATGTTCACTGGTATGTTGGTACGATCGGCGGAATGTTCCAAGGTTACACCCTCGGCAACTTGATGAGCGCCCAATTCTACGAAACAGCCGTAAAAATCAATCCTGAAATTCCCGTAGAAATAGAACAGGGCAATTTTACCGTACTCCACGACTGGCTAAAACAAAACATCTATCAGCACGGCCGCAAATACACCGCCGTCGAATTGATCGATCGCGTTACCGGTTCACCTTTAAGTATCGATCCCTTTGTCCGTTACATTCGCCACAAATACGGGGAATTTTATGTCATTTGAGGGATAGCAAGTTCAGATTGCAGACTTTAAAATTACAAAAAAATTAGCCGCTAAAAAAAATGGCGATACTGTTTGAGTATCGCCTAATTTCACAGCGCAAATCAAAAGTCTTAAATAAGGGAGTATGTATGTCGGAACTCTTTCAGGCTGTTATCGCCAGCGACGAAAAAACCGACTTGCGTCAGTTTGCCAGCGATTTACGCGCTTTGGGAAACAAATATTTACTGCGAAACGACATAGTTAACGCTTTTGCCGCCTACTGCACCAAATACGAAAAGCCCGAACAGTTCCATCAATCTTCTCTTTTAAGCAAACTGATTTACTACGTTCAGGAAATTATTCTCGAAGATGGCAGTCTTTGCGTCCTGCTGCTGCCAAAAATTGCTACAATGGAAATACTGCGAGTTGCAGACGACTTGACTGTTGAGCAGATGACAGTGCAAGAATTGCTCGACGTGCGCGATCGCTTCGTCAACCATTTTCACCCCCAAGAAAGCGACATTCTAGAACTAGATTTCGGCCCGTTTTACGACTATTCCCCCACAATTCGCGACCCCAAAAACATCGGCAAAGGAGTGCAATTCCTCAACCGATACCTGTCCAGCAAACTGTTTCAAGACCCCAGACAATCGCAGGAAACTCTATTTAATTTCTTGCGCATTCACCGCTGCAACGGCGTACAATTACTAATTAACGATCGCATAAAATCCCAAGAACAACTTTCAGAAAAAATCAAAAAAGCCCTCACCTTTGTCAGCGAACTTTCTGAAGAAGAACCATACGAAAAATTTCGATTGGTTCTGCAAATGATGGGTTTGGAGGCAGGTTGGGGAAATACGGCAGCCCGCGTGCATGAAACCCTAGGACTTCTTGACGAATTAATTGATGCCCCCGATCCGCAAACCCTAGAAGCATTTATTTCTCGCATCCCGATGATTTTCAACATCGTCCTAGTTTCTCCTCACGGCTGGTTCGGCCAAGAAGGAGTTTTGGGGCGACCGGATACGGGAGGTCAGGTAGTTTATGTCCTCGATCAAGCCAAGAGTTTAGAGAAACAACTGCAAGAAGACATTCATCTTGCCGGTCTCGATAGTTTAGGAGTCAAACCTAAAGTAATTATTCTCACCCGGTTAATTCCTAACAGCGACGGCACGCGCTGCAACGAACGTTTGGAAAAAGTTCACGGCACAGAGAATGCTTGGATTTTGCGGGTTCCATTCCGGGAGTTCAATCCCAAACTAACTCAAAATTGGATTTCGAGATTCGAGATTTGGCCTTATTTGGAAACTTACGCGATCGATGCAGAAAAAGAATTGCTGGCTGAGTTTCAGGGCAAACCAGATTTAATTGTCGGCAACTATTCCGATGGTAACTTAGTAGCGTTTTTGCTGTCTCGAAAACTCAAAACTACTCAGTGCAATATTGCTCATGCGCTGGAAAAATCTAAATATTTGTTAAGCAATCTCTACTGGCAAGAGTCAGAGGAAAAATACCATTTTTCGCTGCAATTTACTGCCGATATAATTGCCATGAATGCAGCTAATTGTATTGTCACCAGCACCTATCAAGAGATTGTGGGCAAACCCGATAGTGTCGGTCAATACGAATCTTACCATTGTTTTACCATGCCGGATTTGTACCACGTTGTGAACGGGATTGAACTGTTCAGCCCTAAATTCAACGTCGTGCCGCCGGGAGTCAACGAAAGTGTGTACTTTCCCTACACGCGGATCGAAGACCGGGTGCAAGGCGATCGCGATCGGCCGGGCGAACTGCTATTTACTCTAGAAGATCCGGAACAAGTCTTTGGAAAACTCGACGACCCGCACAAGCGCCCTTTATTTTCGATGGCGCGGCTCGATCGCATTAAAAACCTGACAGGCTTAGCAGAATTGTTTGGAAAAAGCAAGGAATTGCAAGAAAAATGCAACTTAATTCTAGTAGCTGGCAAGCTCAGGGTCGAAGAAACCGAAGACTGCGAAGAAGCCGAAGAAATTAAAAAGCTTTACGCAATTATCGACCAATACAACCTGCACGGTAAAATTCGCTGGCTGGGAGTGCGGCTGTCCAAAAGCCTGTCCGGTGAAATCTACCGGGTAATCGCCGACGGCCAAGGTATATTTGTTCAGCCAGCCTTATTTGAAGCTTTCGGCTTGACAATTCTAGAAGCAATGATTACCGGAATTCCCACTTTCGGGACGCAGTTTGGCGGCCCGCTGGAAATCATTCAAGATGGTATAAATGGGTTTTATATCAACCCGACAAACCACGAGGAAACCGCCCAAAAAATTCTAGATTTTTTATCGAAGTGCGAACACAATCCCAACTATTGGTATGAAATTTCAACACGAGGAATTGACCGAGTTTACAGCACGTATACATGGAAAATTCACACTACCAAGCTGCTGACGCTGGCCCGGACTTACGGTTTCTGGAACTACTCATCTAAGGAAAACCGCGAAGATATGCTCCGCTACATAGAATCGCTGTTTTATCTAATTTACAAGCCAAGAGCCAAGGCTTTATTGACCGAACACGCGAACCGATAAGTGGTGGCGAGTTTTGCTTTTTATATCAAATACGTTGGCATCGGAATTATTCATGTCTCTCTTCCGTTTCTCCTTATCCTCTGCGTCAAGAGCGGTTTAATAATTCCGATACAACCGGAATTGATATTACGGCGGGGTTGAAGGAAAAAACTTAGCCTCTCATAGAGCAACTTTGTACAAAATCAGCCTGTAAAGATTTGTGAATAACGGCAGGTTTTGTACCATTAGACTGAGGCTAAAAGACGTTGTTTCTACGAAAATATGGGCTTTGGTAACGAAACATCTCCGAATCAACCGGGTTTATTAGGAATAGTACGAACCGGCCCCTACTTCTAACACGTAACTTCAAACTCGCAACTTCTGAGTGCTGGTGTCTCCATTGCCGAACTTCTCTTCTAGAGGCCGGGGCAGATATAGCAACCGCGCCAAACGCTTAGGAGCTTCTTAAGGGCTCAAACCAATGCGGTCGATTACCCCTTTCTTCGGACTTCTAGTTACTTGCTCGCGAAGTCGAAGGGTCATCTTCCTTCTTCCTTCTGCTATATGTCTCATAAAGCAGTCCGGGTAATACAATTAGATTGAGAAACTAGAAAACAGGGAAACCTTGTCAAACCTCACTAACAGGATGAAATTTATGCGTGTGACTACTGTTACGATTTTCAGCTTGATCGCTCTGCTCGCTCCGGCCTTGACCCGAAAGGCAACTGCTGCTTTCGACTCCCAACCCTTGGTGCAGGAACAGTACCGCAGAGACTTTACGGCTCCCGCCGATCCGGGTGCGTCAGCATCGCCCGAGGGAAATTCCCAAGCAGATATGTTTAACAAGCCTTTTTACGCGGGCGAGCAGCCGCCAGTGAGAAAGGAGAAAACTATCTCGGCGGGAGCTGACGGGCCAGAAGTCGCAGCTATACAGCAGCGCTTGCAGGTGCACAGTTTCAAGGTAGGGACGATCGACGGTTCCTATGGCTCTCGCACCACCTCCGCTGTGAGTGCCTTTCAGCAGTCTAAGGGTTTGAACTCAGACGGGATTGTGGACAAGGAAACTTGGACAGCTTTAGCAGCAGATCCGGCGCCTGCTCCTGAAACTGTGCAGAGCAATGCTCCAATTCAGAGCAATGCTGCTGTTCCCGGCAATCCTCCAACTCTTCTAAATAAAGGCGCTGTCGGTTCCAAGGTAAAGACGCTACAGGTGCGTTTGGAAATACAGGGTTACGATCCGGGCCCGATCGACGGCATTTTTGGCGCTCGCACTGCTACGGCTGTCAAGAACTTTCAGAAATTTAAGGGTTTTACTGCTGACGGCATGGTGGACGAAACAACCTGGAAAGCGCTCGGCCAAAAGTAAGTGACAAGTGAAAAATACGGAAAATTGCTGTGGCCATAACTCATGATTGAACCCGGTGTCCAACAATGACCGGGTTTCTCGATGTTGAGCGATCGAGCGATTTGGTCATCAGCCTGCGGATTTATCAGTGGGTCGCTTTCTTCAATCTAAAATCTAAAATCTAAAATCTAAAATCGATTGACCGATCGCTCTGTTGTGTGCTATAGTATTTGAATGTCAAAATGCGGATATGGCGAAATTGGCAGACGCGCCAGATTTAGGTTCTGGTTCCGAAAGGAGTGAAGGTTCAAGTCCTTTTATCCGCATCAAAATTTTTATATTAAAACAGACAACCCCACCTATTGTCGGGGGCGTATTTTTATGTGGGTTGATACTCAATCTGAGTTGAAAACCCTTACTTATTTTAATCGTTCTTGAGTGCTTGCTGAAAAGTTTTGATAGCATCTACATGATTAACCAGATTAATGCAGCACAACAGTAATTCAAAGTTTATTCCTCGCAGTTCCTCGCTCTCAGCAATCTTTTCATAGTCCAAATCCTTCGGCTTCACTGTCAGCTAGTGCTTCTTGTGCCAGATTTCGAGAAGAGAGAATGTTTGGGGTTATTACGATCGCCATCACGAAGAAATCGATCGCCTGATTGTTGCTCATCAAACCGATGATTGAAAGCGTGAGGCTGTATTAAGAGTGAAAATTTGGCGATCGCCATCAGATGATGCGCGGGTGGCCAGAAACCGGGTTCTTGCCCAGAAGAGGCGTTACAGCCGTAGAAAACGGAAAACACCCGGTTTCTTTGGTTTTGGTGCGCAGGCAACTCTGGACAGGGCAATGCCGTTTCCCTACCCCAAAATAATCGACCTCGCCCTCCCTCGGATATAATCATCGCCTGATTACTTTTCGGGAAACGGTACCCCGTCGTGTCCTGATTCCTGCCGTGTCCTGATTCTTGCTGGCTTTCCCCACCCAACAAAAATTCCTGTCACAATAAAATGAATCCTACCGAGAGACAAAGGGCATGACGCGAGAGGAAGCAGTGCGGCGAATTCACCGGGCAGCCGAGGAAAAATTGACCCAACTGGATTTGTCGGGGCTGGACTTGGAGGAATTGCCGCCGGAGATTGGCAAGTGTTCGCAGCTTGAGACTTTGCTGTTGGGCAATTTCGATGAAGAGAAAACAACATGGGTTGGGAATAAGTTAACTGAGTTTCCTGATGCTGTTCTTCAATTAACCAACTTAAAAATACTTAACCTCAGTAGGAATCAGATTACAGCTATCCCAGAAGCGATCGGGCAACTGTCGAATCTGAGACAGCTTTACCTCCATAACAATCAGATTACAGCTATCCCAGAAGCGATCGGGCAACTGTTGAATCTGAGACAGCTTTACCTCAGTAGGAATCAGATTACCTCCATCCCAGAGGATCTCGGGCAACTGTCGAATCTGAGACAGCTTGACCTCCGTAGCAATCAGATTACCCAAATCCCAGAAGCGATGGGGCAACTGTCCAATCTGACACTGCTTAACCTCAGTGAAAATCAGATTACCTCCATCCTAGAGGATCTCGGGCAACTGTCCAATCTGACACTGCTTAACCTCGATAGCAATCAGATTACCTCCATCCCAGAGGCGATGGGGCAACTGTCGAATCTGACAGGGCTTGCCCTCGATTACAATCAGATTACCTCCATCCCAGAGGCGATGGGGCAACTGTCGAATCTGACACTGCTTAACCTCAGTCGCAATCAGATTACCTCCATCCCAGAGGCGCTCGGCAAACTGTCGAATCTGACACAGCTTAACCTCAGTCGCAATCAGATTACCTCCATCCCAGAGGCGCTCGGGCAACTGTCGAATCTGACACAGCTTGACCTCGATAACAATCAGATTACCTCCATCCCAGAGGCAATCGGGCAACTGTCGAATCTCATACAGCTTTACCTCCTGGGCAATCAGATTACCGCTATCCCAGAGGCAATCGGGCAACTGTCGAATCTGACACAGCTTGACCTCGATAACAATCAGATTACTTCCATCCCAGAGGTGATCGCGCAACTGTCCAATCTGACAGAGCTTTCCCTCCGTAGGAATCAGATTACCTCCATCCCAGAAGCGATGGGGCAACTGTCCAATCTGACACGGCTTGACCTCAGTGACAATCAGATTACCTCCATCCCAGAGGTGATCGCGCAACTGTCGAATCTGACAGGGCTTGCCCTCGATTACAATCAGATTACCTCCATCCCAGAGGTGATCGCGCAACTGTCGAATCTGGCACAGCTTTGCCTCTGGAACAATCAGATTACAGCCATCCCAGAGGGGATTCGTAGCATGGAGAAGCTGGAAAAACTAGATTTGCGGGGTAATCCGATGCCAATCCCGCCGGAAATCCTGGGCGACAGCCGATCCTATGGAGATGCTGGCGATTTGCGTACCATTCTCGACTTCTACTTCCAAACCCGCGATCCCAACGATACCGAAGAACTCAACGAAGCTAAACTTTTGATTGTCGGTGAAGGCGAATCGGGAAAAACCACCCTAGCAAACAAACTCCTCAACCCCGACTACCCACTAAAAAAACAAGAACCCAGCACCGAAGGCATCGATGTCATCCGCTGGGAATTCCCACAAGCCAACGGCAAACCTTTCCGCGTCCACATCTGGGACTTCGGCGGACAGGAAATCTACCACGCCACGCACCAATTTTTCCTCAGCGAACGTTCCCTCTATATCCTCCTCGTCGATAACCGCCGCGAAAACCCCAACCTCTGCTACTGGTTGAACATCATCGAACTTCTCAGCAACAGCAGTCCCGTCTTCCTCGTCCAGAACGAAAAACAAGACCGCCGCTGCGAAATCAACTTTTCCCAACTGCGCGGTGACTTTGAAAACCTAGAAAAACTCCTCACCACCAACCTCGCCGACAATCGCGGACTCGAAACCCTCCAGCGCGCCCTACAAAACCGCATCACCACCCTGGATCACATCAGTAAGGGCATCCCCAAACACTGGGCAAAAGTCCGCCACGTCCTGGAAAACTACGCCCAGCGCAAAACCCACATCAAAGTCTCTGAGTTCTACGACATCTGCGCCACCCACGGCTTCGACAAGTCTGACGAACAGGCCATGCTGAGTCTGAGCAAGTATTTGCACGACTTGGGTATTATCCTCCACTTCCAAACAAATGCTGACAAAAAAAAATCTATCCTCCTCAACTGGGTCATCCTGCGTCCCGAATGGGCAACCAACGCCGTCTACAAAGTCACCGATAACGAACAAGTCATCGCCAATTGTGGATACTTCACCGACGAAAACCTCAGGGAAATCTGGATCGATAGACAATACCAAGGCCTCCACGATGAGCTACTTGAGCTCATGGAAAACTTCAAAATTTGCTACCCAATCCCCGGCCAACGGGGACACTACGTCGCCCCGCAACGCCTCCCCTTGGAAGCACCAAAGTACGACTGGGACGACACCGACAACCTGATAGTGCGCTACAAATACGACTTTATGCCCAAAGGCATCATCACCAGGCTGATTGTAGAGATGCACCGCTTGATTTGCCGCCCCAATATCGCTCTCTCTTCAGGTGCTGCTAGACGGGATATTGTCTGGCGTGACGGCGTTCTCCTCGCAGACAACTACGCCAAAGCCGAAGTCATCGAGAATTATCATCAACGAGAAATCCGCATCCGCGTATCTGGAACCCCGAAAAACTATCTCCTAAATAGCATTCGTCACAAACTCCGGGAAATTCATGATAGTTACGATAAGCGCCTCAAATACGAAGAATTAATTCCCTGCAATTGTTCCGAATGCAAAGGTAGCCAAAATCCCTCTTCCTATGCCTTTGATGATTTGCGCCGCCGTTTGGCAAATGGCAAGTACACAGTGGAATGTGGAGAACCGCCATATAAAGATGTCCAGGTGCGGGGCTTAATCGAGGATTTTCCAGACTATTCCCAAGAGAAAGTCCCTGGAATCGATCGATCGCCTGCGGTAGATTATTCGAGAACTCAGAAAACTGTAAACACTTTAAACTTGTACTTCGACGGTAACAGCATGAATCAAGATTCTTCCCAAACAAACAACTTGCAAGGTGCTAATCTCTCCGGAATTAACGCCACCCAATTTCAAGATAATGCCCAAGCTAGCGGTAATCAATTTAATCAAACTAATAACGCCAATACCGCCGAACTTCTGCAACTGATTTCATCCATGCGTGAAACCGCTGCACAATTCCCCGAAGACGAACGCGAAGAAGTGTTGATGGAAATTGGCAACGTGGAAGAACAACTAAAGAAACCCAAAGAAAAGCGCAATCTGAAACTCATTGCGAAAAAATTGGTTGCTATTTTAGCGATTGCGGGGAGTATGGCTTCTCCGATCGCAAACATGACAGATTTTACCAACAATGTCACCGATTTAGCTCAAAAATTCGGTGTCGAACTCCCGATTCGATAGGCACAGTAAATAAAAAAACAGAATACTTATATACCCAACTTCTTTAGCAACTCTGGACACGGCAATGCCGTTTCCCTACCCGAAAATAATCGATCGCCCTCCATGAGAGGTGTAACCATCGCCCGATTAATTTTCGGGAAACGGCCTGGCGCGGTGTCCTGACAGTGGGTAATATCAAATCCGAGGCCACCAGATTTGATATTACGCATGGGAGCCCAGAAACCGAGTTTTTGCCCTGAAGACGCGTTACATCCCTTTAACGGGGCAAAAAACCCGGTTATGAAGGTTTTTCTCCGTAACTCCTACTTGTGTAGAAGCGATTTCGATCGCTGATTTTTATCTTAACTTTTTCAGTTTCTTCAAGTGCGATCGCCTCAAATTTTCCACCAACTGCTGCAACTGACTCAAATTTCCCGCTTCGCCCCCGTACTTCCACCGCACGTAAGCTTGCGAAACTTCATCAATCACCTCGGCTTCATCAGTTGCATGATTCCCGCGCATTGCCTCAGCATACTCCAAAGGCGTTTGAGCTTTCTGCTTGGCAAATCCCCTACTCGCCAAATCCTTCAACATTTCCTGATAAACCCCCTCCACCGGCGGCAACTTCGCCAGCCAGCGGCGGTGGCGCCACTTGCGCCACACTTGCCAAATTAACCAGCCAATAAAGCCAAAGCCGATCGCACTAATCAAACCAGTAAATAAACCCACCCAACCCTTAGCAAACTGTCCCAGAAACCAGCCCAGAATCAAACTGATCCAGCCAATTACAAAACCTATAACTGAATCCAGCCCGCTTCTGAGAGGAGTCGGTAGCCAACCGGCAATCCACTTCCAAAACGATTCCAGCGCACTAAAAGTCTGGTTGTCTTCCACCGAAGCCGGAATCAGCGGATAACCGGGAATCGGATTAAAAGCAAACCAGCCGTTATTGGGAAAATATACCTCGGTCATCAAGAAAGCATCGGTATTTTTCACAACATACAAACCCGTAAACGGGTTAAATTCCCCCGTATCGAAACCCCCCGCCAGTCGCGCCGGAATCCCGATCGACCTCAGCATAATTGTCAGTACCGTCGAAAAATGGTCGGGATATCCACCGGTAACTTTTTTGCCACCCTGGGTGTTTTTGTAGCCAAACAGAAAACCCTCGACTAAATCTTCACTTTCTTCTAAGTAAGGCAAAGCTTTTTCTATTTTGTAATTCGGATTTTGCTTTAAATATTGAGCCAAATACAAAGCTTTTTCGTAAGGAGAATCGATCGGTCTGTCCGACTGAGATACTCTAGTTCTTGCCGCCAATATGTCTTCAGTTTTTTGTCGCACCTTCTGGGCAATTTCCGGTGGCACATCCAAATAGAACTTGCGAATATTTTTCGGGTAATTAGTACCAGTTTTTCCCAACAAAGCTCGATCGCGAAAAGGCACATTTGAAATCACCGTATAAGTCAAACCTTCTGCCAATTCCACAGGCGATCGCAAACCCCCCTCCGCATCAATCGCCACCTCTGGCGTCGGAAAATAAAGTTCCCTCGGCTTGTTTAAAGCCGGAATCAAATTCGGCAACTGAGCAACAATAGTATAACTTTGAATCACCTCTTGAGTGCGAGGCGCATTGGGAAAAGGATTCAGAAAAAATTGATAAGACCACCTAGGTCGATTCACCTTAAAAGCGTCGTCGTTGCGAGAAATTTCCCAACCCTGACCGGTGTATTTGTCAAAGCCTAACACCCGCCAAAAACCCGCAGCCTGCGATCGCACCCGCATCACCACTTGGGGTTTCATTTCCCCCCGCAAATTTTGATTGATGCGCTGGTTGAAACCGTAATAAAAAGTAGAGTCTACCTCTCCTGGCCCAGAGTCTGGGTTTCGCCCTTTACCTCCGCCAGTTCCTTTTTGGTTTCCTCCCCTGACATACCCAGGATTCAAAATGCTGCGCGAGTCAAACTCGCCCTGATATTCAATAGGAGCACTCACCGGAAAAGTCCGCAACTGATAGCCAGGGAGGCGCGGCAAAAACGCAAAAATAGTCAGCCCCAACCCGACAGTTATCAGCAGCAGCCAAGCAAAATACTTTGGGGATAAAGTAGCAGCAAATAGCGACAGGCTTTCATTTTTCCCTTTACCTTGTGCTTTTTCGCCAATGGCTTCTGGCTTCAAAAATCCCAAGCGCGATCGATAATCCAACACCAAAGTCGGAAGCGCTAAAGCCAAAAACACCAACAACAGCGGCCCAAAAGTCAAGGTTTGGCTGAGAGTCGCTGCTACCCCTAACAAAATTAGCCCGATTACCATCGAATAGCCTAAATCCTTGCGGCGAGGCAAATCGAAACTGTGCAGCACTTGAAGTTGGATTAACAGTTGCGCCAAAACTAACCGCGTATCATTCAATTCTCCCACCAAGCGGCTAAAAAAAGCGAACAGTGCCACCAGCATTCCAATAGCTATGCAGAACTTAGCAGCTACATTGCGATCGCGGCGGCGGTACCAACTCCAAGTTGCTCCCACAATACTAACAGGCACAGCCCACAGGTTCAGGGCTTCTTCAGCAGCAACGTCAGTAGCTACAATTCCCACAATTACCAACAACTGAACTAGGATTCGCAGCAGTAAAGAATCCTCAATCACCGGCGGAGGCATGGCCTCTATCTGCTCCCACAGCTTACCCAGAACAGGTATATTTCGCAGGTTATCAGTTGTCATGTGCACCCATCCAACGATTTTAGATTTTAGATTTTAGATTTTAGATTGAATCCACAGATACATCTGGGTTTTAACTAATATCTAAATCTTATTTTTCTGTCATTAGATTTTAGATTGAATCCACAGATTAACTTCACAGATAAATCTGGGTTTTAACTAATATCTATTTTTTTTTGCTTTCCACGACAGAAGTCGAGGGATTGCATCTGTTTTTGTGTGAGGTCAAACCACAGAGTAAAAACCTAAATTATTTACTCTAATTATACCTTTCTAGTTGCTATCTTGTCCTGCCAAAATAGGACGAATAGCAAACATCAAAGGTCGGGTCTCGAAGTTTTGGAATCGAACTTCTAGGGCATAAGTCTTGTCAGGTTGTGGATCAAACAACTCCACACTTAAATGCCCGGAATTCGGACGATGTGCTGTTGCTTCGGCATCTCCTCCCTTGAGTTCCAAACTTCCTGCCCCCGGAAATTGGCACTCAACTCTTAAACACGGCATTGGCTGTTCTCTGTTGCGGTTCGACAGGTATTGAGCCTCCAGAGTCAGCGAACCCAAACCAGTCAGCCACTCCCGCGAAACCGGCGGCTGATTCACAGGACAATCCAAAGTTAGAGACTCAATGATTTCCTTGGCGGCCAACAGCGACAGCACCATTTGTTGATCGGTACTCGCTGCTTCGTAATTCGGGAAATCTTCTAAATCTAGAAGTCCCCGCAAAGAACCTCTGAGCACTAAACCAGCTAATTCGTTGAGTTCCTGAGACTGGCCCGGAAACAAGCCATCTACAGCGCGAACTAACTTCGAGCCTTGCCGCAGCGACGACATTACCAGTTCCTGACAAGGTTCTAGCAGTTGAGCAAAAACCCCTTGGGCGATCGGAATTGGCAGGCGGCCCCACCTGATATTTTGTAGTTGGGGAGTCCAGAGGTGCAGGGGAGGAACCCATTGCGGGGCTACATCGTCTGGGTAATCGTGGTCGTAGCTTTTGAATTCTGTTTCCCAGGGGAACAGCGGCGGGTTGGATTCAATTTCGGCTCTAAGCCTTTGTTTTAACAAGGTCTGAAAACGGTCTTGCACGGTCGGTATTTCTCCAATTGTCAGCGGTTGTGCGGGTGCATTGCTGTGCGCCCCCACTTGATAGTCCAGCGGGTCTGGTTCGTCCCATTCCCAGTATTCCACCCCGGAATTCTCTTCTGTGTCGCCCCACTCTTGTGAGCGAGGGGACGGATTGAGGTTGTCCTCATCTTGGCTAGAGGCATTCGCGATTGGCGCCTGCAATATCCAGTCTAAAAAATGGCGCTCGAAAGCCTCTGCATCCCTGTTCGTTTCGTTATTCATCACTAGATGCCCCTTCTCCGGAATCTGAACGATTTCGCAATTCCCACGCAAGTTCCAGCAATTTAAACCACCGCTTCTGTACCTGGGCTACCGTGCTGCCCAGGGTTTGGGCGATCGCTGACTCTGACAGACCCTGTTGTTTCAACTTTAGCAAACGCTGTCCCTCTGGGCCAATTTGCTCGCCAAAATCCTGCCACTGAGAAGGCAGCAAACCCAGATTTCGATCTAAGTCTGCTTCCAGCCACTGGTGAACGAGTTCCCAGCGGTGCGACATGGCGAACCTGAGCAAATGGTACTTGAAGCGCTGCTGCAAATAGTCTCTTTGGCGGGGAGTTATGCCCAGAAGCGACTCTATTTCATTAGTCGGTAAGTCTTGCAAGCGCAGCACGAAGTAATCGGCGCAGTCTTGTTGGTTGCGCTCTTTCAAGTAAGCGACTAATTCGTCAATCACGTTTTGCCGCAGAGATTCTGACTCGTCGCCTAGCGGACGAATTGCCGCCGAACCCTGTCCGGCCATCGCTTCCCGCACGGAGTGCACCGAGGTGTCGTTCCAAGTTTGGTCGGAATCAGAAGCCCCTCCGTCGGCAGCTTGTTCCATATCTACGGAGGTTTCTTTGGGCTGCTGCTGGGAAAAGGTTTGGGCCCGTAAAATAATTAGTTGCTGGCTCCGGTTCCGAGGCAAAGGAATGCGCCGCTTGCCAAAGCGCTCTACAAAGGCCATGTACTCTGCTAGTTCTAAGCGAGTCCGGGGACTGTAGGTGGGTGGCAGTTGGGTTTCGCGCCGGAATGCCTTTAAAGCTTCGAGATAAAATCCTTGCAAAAAATCTTTGATCAATTCTACTCGCGCCTGATAGCTAGACTGCACCTGGGGTGGGGTGATGTAGCGATAGACGATCGCGCTGAGGGTACTGTGCAATTCTACTCGCCCGGGCCCGGAGCCTAAATTGTAATAGTGGAGGCATTGTTGCAAGCGGTGCTGAGCGAGGCTCTGGGCTGAACCTTCTATATCTCCAGAGGCTTGAATCCGCTGGCTTTCGGTGCATATCCTGTTGACTTCTGCTGCGAGTCGTCCTGCTACATCCCGGCAGTTCTGCTCAGACGCGCGAGTGGACTTTTTGAGTTCGTCTAACAGCAGTTGAAAGATGGTTTCCACGCTCTGGCAGATTTCCCGCATGATAGTTTACAGCTAACAATGAAAGTAGCACAGTTAGTAAAAGTATGGATAAATCTTTCCTACCGCTACTTTACCCCGTATTCCCCAGATAGGACAAACTGCAATGCCCTCGATCTCCTCCTTCGGGCAAACACTGAGGACTGCTTTTTTAATCTGTCTTGGACGCGCCATCCGCAAAAAACCTGGTTTCAACAGTTGCCACTGCAACGATGGTTCATCAGAGGGTCAGGTTTGACAAAGCCTTCATGCAGTAAGGGGCGAAAACGCCACACTGCCGTTGATACCTTCGGCTTAGTGCTGTGGTGGTCACAGCAGCAAGTGTTACTGAACGTGAAGCGAGCAAACAGGTTCTCTCTTTCGGTCTACCAGATGGGACAAAGGGTTTCACGGCTGTATTTGATCTGGATCGATCGAGGTGACAGCCGTCATCCGTTTCTCAAATGGGTGATGGATAGCTTGGGATGGATTATTCAGGTGGTTTTACGACTGCAACAGACCCAAGGCTTTGTTTTACTTAAAAAAAGATAGGTGGTTGAAAAAACTTTTGGTTGGCTCAATTGGTATCGACGGTTGAGCAAGGACGATCGGCGATTACCGGCTTGCTCACAGGCCCTGATCTACATCTCCCTGATTCGGCTTATCGCTCTTCTTTCACTGTGAGAAGAGTATAATCAAGAAAAATTCTTGCTCAAACCCAATTGCCGTAGATGGATAAAGCCCCTGCTGCTTCACCTACCCTTAATTGTATCGATGAATATTGCGGTTATTAGAGAAATTTGTTTTCAGATGTTAGAAGTTTTGAGGCATTTAAGCCTCTAGATCTAGGGAGGCTCTCCTCAATACCGCGTAAAGCTCTACCAGCGAGTGCCCAAGTGGTAGGATTAGCAAATGAACAATCCTTGCATCACTTTTTAAGTCAATATCCTTGGCAAGTTCAAGATTTAAGAAACCCAAGATTATCTTTGTTCATGTAAGCCGAGTTGAACACTATTAAGGGTTCCATCATAGAAATCTTTCTATTTTCCGGGCTGAACCATTGTAGTCTTCAGTTACTTTTGCCATAAAGTCTCGACGGCGATGCTGAACCATTAAGAGTAATCCAAGGAAAAAATGATCCAAAATCAGGGATACTAAGAGAATAATTAATGTGCAATCTGCTGTATGTCTC